>JAYEHE010000001.1:0-6615 GCA_034659415.1 Candidatus Zixiibacteriota bacterium
AGTTCCGAATCTTGCTATCAGAATGAAAGCTATTGAAATAGCTCGCACAGGGAATCCAAAAAGTGGTTATCCTGAACTCAGCGATTCTTTATATCATGCCTTAGCAATCGTAAACGATGCAATATTCATTACCAATGACTTCAAGCATGTTGCCAAGGTTAATAGATTTGGTCATGTGGAAAAACTTGCTGATTATCAAAAAGTTTTTGAACGAATTGCATGAGGCTTGCTGGAAAAACAAATTAAAATAACATGCAGAAAAAGTCGCTGGAGTGACTTGATCTTTGATGCTGAAAAGCGTTGGGTGCATTCATTTGATACTTGAAATTTGATACTTGAAACTGGCGTGATTTGATATTTGATGCCGAAAAAGGTCTGAAGAATTTCTTTGTTTACATCCATAATGTAAAAAACCTATCTCTTGCATATTATGACGTATAAGGAGTGTGGCGCTTCTGTCTTGACATTTCAATAAAATAAATAGTAGCTTCTAAAGAACAAAGCTGAGGTGGCTTATTTACATTACAACATATAATCTATGTTAGCTCAATAACTAAGGAGAGAAATATGAAAAAATTTGCTGCATTACTTATTTTGGCATTTCATCTTGTTGTTCCATCTATAGTGTTTTCTGCTTCAGTAGAGAAAGCACAAATGATGAGCGAACATGGCCTAAAAATGGAAGCCAAAAAAGAGCTTATTGATGTTGTGTTTAGCAAGTCCAATGACACAAATAAGGCCAAAGCTTATTACCTGTTGGGAACCATGGCATTCGATGAAAACAAAATAAGTGTTGCGTTGCAATCATGGAGAGACTTAACGAGTAAATATCCAATATCAAAACAAGCAACTTTAGTAAAAGACAGAATTCAAGAGCTTGCAGAAATCGTCGGAGAGTCCGCAAAAGAAACTATTGAAAACGCTGTGGCACTTTCATACATTCGTCATGGTGATTTTTGGTCAAAAGGAAAAGATAGTAGTTTTATTATTGACTCTAGCTGGATACCAAATGTCGAATCCGCAGTAAAATGGTATGACAAAGTAATTAAAGAATTTCCTAAAACTCCTGCTTCACGACTGGCTTATAAGTATAAAATGCGTACCTTATTAGGTTGGGAAGAAACAGGTAGGTATGGTAGCAAACATGGCATTAAAAAATCATTTTACAAGTACATGTTTCAATTGCTCGATACTTTTGCTGCTTTTGAAAAAGAATATCCCAAAGCACCGTCATTGCAGGCATTTCGATATCAGATAGCACAAGCATACTGGGGTACTAAAAATTGGGAAAAGACAAGAGAATGGTTAAATCTCATAATTAGTAGGTCAGGTGATGGTGACAGCTTTTATAAAGATATAGCTCAAAGAAGGCTCAATAAAATTGAGCATTAAGAGCTAAGAAAGCTTTTGCAGCGGACCGCAAAAAGCCGCAGCCGCTGAAAAGCGATGTTATACTTTTGGGAATTAGACAAATATGGACTGGAAAACATTTATTTCTGAAATTGTGAAATCAATTGCTTGGCCAATAGTATTATCCTTGTTAATTCTTTTGTTCAAAAAACAACTCGCTATAATTTTGGATGAATTGTCAAAATATCCATACCTTCGATTGAAGCGCGGTGAGAATGAGTTTGAAATCGGTGTAAAGAAGGTCTTTGAAGAAACTAGAGATATCGATTTACCACCAGATGTAAACAATGAAAAATTGGCCCAGTATGCGTCTTTAGCTCTTCAAGATCCTAAGAAAACTATCCAGAATTCCTGGCAAGATTTAGAAAATACAGCGAAAGAATCTATAGGCGTAGACTATACCCAGTCTTTTGAACTGGAAGATGTTCTTAAGGGCAAGTTGCCTGATGACAAATTTAGACTTTTTGTCGAAATTAAAGATCTAAGAAATAAGTCAGTTTATGTGCCAGAAAGTGGCGTCAGTGCAGGTACAGCAATAGATTTTTCCGCATCTGCTTTAAAATTATCTAATTATTTAAAGGAACGTAAAAAAGATAAAGTATAACACCGCTCTTCAGCGGAGCGCAAAAAGCTGCGCCCGCTGAAGAGCGGTGTTCCGGCGGCGCTGCGCGCCGCCGGAACGCGGAGATGAGCTATTCTCATCGGCGATATGCGAGAAGAAATATCGCATTTCGGGTAGGTTGCGATCTCCCTCCTTCGCTAAAGCTACGGGGGCAAGCCGAATGCAATCGGTCTATCGCTTGATTTGCGAAGAAATTGTTGTATTGTTCAACATGCGTAGTCCAACAGAGAACCTTTTCCCGCTTGCGACCTCGCATGTGTGTTTGCGCTCGGAGATCGCAAACTACTCAAACAATGCACTTCGTGCGAGAAAAATAAAAAAAGCATATCAAGATCACTCCAGCGGACGGAGTACCGCCGCTGAGTTTTAGCATTGGGTGCAAAACTTATTGACATGATATTTTCACACTATATAATCAAGGCTATGCCTCAAGGAGGCAAACGGATGTCCTTCTTTTTCGGTCTTGTTGCCGAAAGCTATGGGATTTTGCCTTCAAACGCAATTTCACTATGTGATAACTTACTTTTTAGTGGTTGCATCCGTGAGAACCCCGACACTATTTTAGTGGCGGGGTTTTTGTTTTAGAAGGATAAGAAATATGAGAAAGCTAATAGAACAAAAAATTAAGGAAGAGGCTATGAAACTATCATTAAGGTATCATGCTTACCATAATAACATGGAAATTGAGTACCGGAGGAACAAGAAGAGATTTTTAGATCCTCCAGCAAAAGATATAAAGCTGCCAGATTATTGGTCGGAAGACAGAAAGTTCAATCCTTTTTACGTACAAAAACATTCACGACAAATTGCATACTCAATCCATAGGAAGATAAAAAGCGGAATTTATAAACCGAATCCACCGCACATTATGAAGGTTCCTAAATCCAACGGCAAAACTCGCAAAATAGCTGTCTACCAAATACCTGATGCTGCAATATCCACTCTTTATTACGAACAATTGCTTTCAAAAAATAAGCACCGTTTTAGCTCCTTTTCATATGCCTATCGTAATGATCGAAATGTTCACTTTGCTATCCAAGACATCGCAGTTGATTTATCACAACATGCTCGAACTTTTATAGCTGAATTTGATTTTTCCGATTTTTTTGGATCTATCAGCCACGAATATCTTTTTAAACAATTTGATAAGAATGGCTTTTTTATCAGTGAAGAAGAAATAAAAATAATTCGAGCTTTTCTTCTGCCGTCTATGGGAGGGGTTGGCATTCCGCAGGGTTCCTCAATATCGTTATTTTTAGCCAACCTTGTTTGTTGGGAACTAGATAGAAACTTTGAGAAAAATGGGATCCAGTTTGCCAGATATGCCGATGACACCGTTATATGGTCTCAAGAATATGATAAAATATGTAAAGCCTTTGAAATAATCAATGAATTTTCGGAGAATGCTGGGGTCAAGATAAATGTTGGCAAATCTGATGGGATCAGTTTGTTGACAAGGGAAGGCCTTCCTTCAGAGTTGAAAAGCGTTAAACATAAAATCGATTTTTTAGGGTACTCAATTTCTGTTGATCATCTATCTATTAAAGAAATATCTGTAAAAAAAATAAAAAAGCAAATTAGCTATTTGCTATATAGAAATTTAATTCAGCCGCTTAAAGGACCTCAATTACGAGCTGTTACAATTCCAGCAAATGATAGAGAGCCTGCTTTTTTAACCGCCATACTCCAAATAAGACGTTATCTATATGGAAATTTGTCTGAAAAACAATTGCGCGATTACTTGGCTGGGAGGTTACAAACAATAAATTTTAAGGGAATAATGAGCTTTTATCCACTTTTAACCGATGAAGAGCAGTTAAAAGAATTAGATGGTTGGTTAAGCTCTGTGATTATTAGGGTATTGAATCTTAGAGCTCGTTTATTGAAAAGATGGCGGTTTAATCGTGACAACATTTTCCCATTTAATGTAACCAAAGCAGAACTAATAGAAAGATGTAAAATAGAATTAGTCAATGGAAAGCCTTTACTCGAAATCCCAAGCTTTTTACGCATCTATCGAGCAATTCAGAAGGGCTTAATTAGCGAAGGTATTGAACGAGTTATGAATCCATCGTCGTCATATTATGAATAGTTCATTTTTACGGTCATAGACCAAAGTCCAACAAGGCAAATTCAGCCGACGCAAAAAGCCGCGCGGCTGATTTGCAACGGTTTTAAAAGTGAAGGACAGACAATGATTTGGACATTAAAAGTGAAGTTTTGCCACGTGGAGCCAGAGTGTCATCATTTAATCGAGATTGATGCTGATGCCTCTTTAATAGATCTACATATGGCTATTCAAGAGGCTGTGAATTTCGACAATGATCATTTGTTTGAGTTTTTCCTTGGGCGTCACCCCAGGAATCGAGCTGTGAAAATTGGAAACAGTGGAGGATGGGGTGATTTTGATCCATACGAAACTTATGAAAAAGTTGAGTTGTCCGATGTTTTGCCCCTTCCAGCTAAAGGGTTAAAGCTCTTCTATCTATTTGATTTCGGAGATAGTTGGTACTTCCAGATTACAAAAACTAGGCGAAAAGAAAAAGATCCTGAACCAGGCGTTACTTATCCACGAGTAGTTGAAAAGAAGGGAGAAAACCCTGAGCAGTATCCTGAATAGGATTAGAACCGAACAACCGCTTTCACTCTGACCGGGCGGGCCGCGGCGTTTATTCATTATTTTGCGCAGGTCGAAATTTATAGCCTTTTCAAAGTATGTCGCAATTCTCCGCCCGGCAGGTTAAGCGGAGCGTTAGCGTTTTAAGATGCCTTGTAGTTGCCCCAACCAGTAGATTAATGTATCAATTTAGGAAAAGAGAACTATTTAAATGGAAGAACATGAGAAATATATTCAAGCGCTTATCAAATTACATCTCGGGCTTGAGAGACAAGGCCCAGGTGATACAAACTATTCGAATCATATACTTTCGCTGATTAAAGAGTTACCAGCAAATCCACGCATAGCTGATATCGGTTGCGGTGCTGGTGCGGGAACACTATTTCTGGCGGACAGATTTAAATCAAAGATACGGGCAGTAGACTTCTCGCGAGAATTCCTTGATGAGTTGATAAATCGAGCAAAACAGCAAGGACTTGAACATTTAGTAGAAACGATCGAATGCGACATGGGCAGTCTTGATTGGAAACCAGAAACCATTGATCTGCTTTGGTCCGAGGGCGCCGCTTATAACTTGACATTTGAAGGTGCATTGAAGGCTTGGAGACCATTGATGGCAGCTAATGGAATTGCTGTCATTTCAGAAATGAACTATTTCACAAGTGAAGTGCCGGAATCTGTACGAATTTATATGCAAAATGCCTATCCTACCCTCGGTACTGAATCAGAAAACTCAGATCATGCAAATTCATCAGGTTTTGCGATTTTAGGAATTCACCGTTTGCCATCAAAGGCTTGGTGGGATAATTACTATGGACCACTTAGAGAAAAAATGAACTCTTTCAAGCACTCGGAAGACAGAATCATGCAATCGGTTATTAATGAAACAGAAGAGGAAATGAAATTATTCGAAGAATATGAAGAATTTTACGGTTACTCGTTTTATATCATGAAAGCCGTATAGTGTATTTTCGCTAACAAGGCTAATTCAGCCGACGCAAAAATCCGCGCGGCCAATTAACGGCGTTAAGTTAATAGAGAAATAACTTGGGAAGCAGTAAAAAATATAAAGACAAGTTGTGTGCTTACTGTAGGCTTAATATGTCTACCACGGCAGATCATGTTTTCCCGAGAGAAATTTTTCAGCCAAATCAAAGGGGTATGCTGCCAAAAGTGCCTGCATGTGTAGAATGTAACAATCAAAAATCAAAGATAGAGCACTACTTACTCTCCGTGTTGCCATTTGGCGCAACACACTCTAACGCACAAAAAGCTTTGTCAGTTGATACGGCAAAAAGGCTTACTAAAAACAGAAAATTACACAGGAAACTTAAAATTGAATTTGGCTATAAATATGTTCCAACAAAAGAAGGGTGTGTCGAAAAACAACTGACCATATCATTAGATCACAAAATTCTGCATGAATTCATAGGCTTCGTTGGTAGGGGGTTGATTTGGTATCACTGGAAAAAATATCTTCCGACAGGATGTGCCTATAAGGCTTTTACACCCTCACCGATAGGCCTCGAGTTCTTGAGTGGGTTATTTAATTTGTCAACAAGTTATAGAGTGAATAATCAATTGGGAGATGGCACAGTTAGATACAAAGGTGTTATGAGTGAAATCGATGAAGGGCTATCTATTTGGGCAATTCAGTTGCTTGGAGGTATGACTTTTTCAGATAGAAAGGCAGGTCATGTATTTAGCAATAGTTTTGTAGCAATGATTACTGGTTTTCCAAAAACACTTGAAAATTTGATGTGAAAACTTAACATCTGGGTCAACAAGAACTGGCTTTTCCGCTACGCTACAAAGCCAGCCTGTTACCCAGGCCGTTCTGCACTTATTGAAAACATTGGTACTTGGATATGTGAAATTAGAAATAATGGATTGCATTAATGAATTTTGATATAATTGATGAAATAACTGATATTGAATCAATTGCCAAAGGTTCAGGGATTCGGGA
>JAYEHE010000002.1:0-6606 GCA_034659415.1 Candidatus Zixiibacteriota bacterium
CTATGATGATATAAATATTCCTCTGCACAAAGATTCAGTCATAATAGAATATGTTATTGATAAAGCTTTACCGGATATATCTGTTTTTTCACCTAACTCCAAACCTGTTTTTTTGTCTAAATTAAGAATGTATGCCATTTTTTCCGAACCGATAGATACTACACTACTAACCAATTCAACATTTACGCTTTGGCAGGATAGTTTAACAGAGCTTCAATTTAATAGGAGATGGACATCGCCTACTTATGTGGAATTTGATTCACCAACCATTACTACTGGCAACAATTACCTGTTAAAAGTGATTGAGTTTGAAATAAATGATTTAAGCGGTAATAAGTTAGGAGATACAATTAGAGAATATAATTTTTCAATTCTCGATGATGATTCGCTTGGTTCTGTTTCTGGGTCTGTAATCAATTTGCATCCGGTGGCTAAAGAAGGTACAGTAAAGCTCTTGTTTATTAACTATGCAACGAAACAAAAATTTGAGACCGATGCTTTGAATAATACGTTTTTGCTTAAGTTGCCGTCGGGAAAATATCAACTGAGCGGTTATATTGATAAAAATAATAATAGTAAAAGAGATTTGGGGCAGGCTGCTCCCTTTGAATTAGCTGAACCATTTTTTGTTTACAATGATACTATTGATATAAGACAAAGATTCGAAACCAGTGAAATTGAATTTAACATAAGGTAATACCAATAGTAAATTTATAGTATTATGAATAATAAAAAAGGCGGGTTATTAAAAACCCGCCTTTTTTAATTTAATTGATAAAATTGTTTTTACAATTTACCCCAAATTGTCAAATTCACCCGACGGTTCGTTGATGAAGCATTTCTTTCATCTGGCATAGATATTGGTTTACTCTCTCCATAAGACATGATAAACATGCGATAAAGAGAAATACCGAATTTCTCAGCAAGATATCTTTTAGTCGATCCGGCTCTTTTTTCACCTAATAAGAAATTATAAGTAGCAGCACCAGTAACATCGGTATGTCCTAAAATTTCAATTACTGACCCAGGATTTTGTTCCAGTTTTAAGCCGGCATCGTTGAGAATTTGTTCCGATGTAGCATTTACTTCATAGCTGTCAAAATCAAAATTAATAACACCCTGCCAAATAGCCTGATAATTTTCAAACCCTTTAGCTTCATTGATAGCCATATCGGTTTTTTTAGTTAGTTCGGTAGCTAAAGATTTCAATTTAGCAACTTCCGCCGCATTACCATCGGTTTTGTCACGCAATTCTCCGATTTTGCCATCGGTCCTTGCTTCGGAGTCAGAAATTTGTTGAGCGACAAAATCTTTATTTACGCCACAACCAACTACTAACAATAATAACCCAAGTAATACAATTGCCATACTTTTTTTCATTGTTTACCCTTTCTATAATATGTTTTTATGTTCTTTGCTAATTCATCTAAACCATATGCTTATAAAAACTTAAATTCATACTAAAGGCAATAAAAAAATATTTTTTATTGCTTTATTGCCCCACCGGTAATTCCAGATACTATTTGCTTTTGCATCAAGATAAATATCACTAAGACCGGTATGACCGATATCGTTGAACCTGCCATAAGATGCTGCCAATCAATTGCTTGATGTCCCTGAAAAAGAGCCAGAGCAACAGGTAACGTACGGTATTGGTCCGATTGAGTTAAAATATAAGGAAATAAAAATGAATTCCAATTTGTGAAAAATACTTGAATGGCTAAAACAGCTAAAGCCGGTTTACAGATGGGCATAATAATTTTGAATAAAATTCTTAATTCCGAGGCACCATCAATTCTGGCGGCTTCCTCCATCGAAATTGGCAAAGAATCAATATATTGCTTAACTAAGAAAATACCGATTGGATTTACTAACCAAGGCAATATTAAAGCCAGATAACTGTCGTATATGCCAACTTCTAAACAGATTAGATACAATGGGATTATTATTATATGAGCCGGTATCATTAAAACCAAAATAACCGTAACAAATAAAATTTTGTTTGTTATATACTGAAACCTTGCAAAAGTATAACCTACCGTAAAACAGAAAAGTATATTACTAACAGTAACGATTAAACCAACCAGTATAGAGTTAAATAAATACAATCCCATATTATTACTGGTAAACAAATCATAGTAATTAGATAAAGTATAACTTGAACTGGTCCAAATTTCTGAAATTGATAGAGAACCGACAGGAGAAAGTGATACGCGAAACATCCAAAGTAACGGGAATACCATAACAAAAGTAATTCCCAAAAGAGTGCTATACTTAAGAATTTTTTTTACCATAGCGGTTGTTTCCTACGCATTAGTAAAAATTGAGTTAAAGAAAACAACCCAATTATAATAAATAAAATATATGCCGCCGCTGAAACATATCCAAATTGAAAATTAGTAGTTAAGCCGGTATCATAGATATAATATACTGCTGTTGAAGTATCAAATTTTCCTTTGGTCATTACAAAGATTTCCTGAAAAACCTGAAATGATTTAATTGAGTTAACTACTAAAATAAAAAGAGCCACTGGCTTTAAAAGAGGAAGAGTTATCGAAAAGAATTTCTTTGATTGGCTTGCTCCGCTAATATCAGCGGCTTCATATAATTCATCAGGTATTGATTTTAAACCCGCTAAGAATATTAACATATAATACCCGACTGACATCCAAATATCCATCGCCATAATAGAATAAAGAGCAGTATTTTTATCAAAAAGAAAACCATATTCCGGAGTATTAAAACCAAGCATTTGCACAAGCATTGCGATATATCCGCCTCTTTGATAAAGATTGGTAAATATCAAAGCAATGACAACCATCGATGTTACCGATGGCATGAAAAAGGCTGACCTAAAAAAATCACGTCCTTTATAATTTCCATTAACTAAAAGAGCCAACAATAATGCGATAATTGTTGTAAATGGAATTGTTCCGAAAACAAATATGAATGTATTAGAAAGAGAGCTTAAAAAAACTTCATCTGAAAATAACGTCTTATAATTTTCAAAACCTACCCAATTAATGCTATCAGATAAAAGTTCATAATCTGTGAAGCCGATTATAAAAGAATAGACTAATGGGAATAACCAAAAGACGACAAATGTGACAAGCCAGGGAAGAGCTAAAAGAAATGCTGTCTTTTTATACCATTTCATTAAAGCCCTTTTATTTTTTCAATTTTTCGTTGAGCATCAAGCAAAGGTTCGGCAATCAAATCAGTATTGAAAATTATCTCTTCGACTGCTTCTTCAATTATTGCTTCAATCTTTACCCAATCAGGATCAACAGGAGGATTAACGGATAAATTAATTTGTTTGTTAAACATCAATAGATTAGGGTTTGAAGTGAAATATTCGTCTTGGCTGGCGAGTTTGCTCGATGGTGTCGCTGTTCTATTAGCCTTACAAAACTTAACCTGGTTTTTTGCAGAAGTTATAAAGTCGATAAATTTCTTAGCCGCTTCTTTATTTTTCGAATTTTCACTAATTGCAAGAAATTCTCCGCCCAGAAAAGATTTGCCCGGAAGCTTAGGTCCGGGAATCAAAGTAGTGCCAAAATTTATTTTTCTTTTTTCAAGTTCAATTCTTTTCAAAAGCCAATCACCGGAAATTATAAAACCAATCTTGCCATCTAAAAAGGAATCTTCAATTCCTCTCTGATTATCTACATAACCACAACTGTCATGCAACCAAGCATAAAGTTTTATGGCTTCAATTGCTTTAGTGGACGCTAACACACAGAATTTATTGTCATCAGTAAACAGTTGAGCTTTGTTCGACCAGAAAAATGGCATAAATTTTTTATAAAGCCGATGTTTCTCTGCGGTGTTAGATCCCCAGCCATAATATTTTTTTCCTAAGGCAGTAACCTCACGGGCACCGTTTTTTAAATCATCCCATTTATATGGAATAAATGAATCATCAAAGCCGGCTTTTTTTAGAAGAGTTTTATTATAAAACATTACTCTTGTACCCAAGAACCATGGTTTGGCATAAATTTTATCATTATATGTTGCCATATCCCAACCACGATAATCACCTAATTCATTTTTCGATAGTTTGGTAATATCAGCTATCTTATTTTTTGACGCAAATTGGGCAATCCAATCAGAACCCAGTTCTACTATATCAGGGGCAGTATCTGATGAAAAAGCGATAACTATTTTTTCATGTCCGTTAGACCAGGTTAAGTCAGTTACATTGATTTCAATATCAGGATTATTTGTTTCAAATTCTTCAATCATTTCATTGATAATCGGTTTAATTGTGGGGTCTGTCCAGAATTGCCACCACTCTAAGCTGGTCTTAGCCATCAAATTTGAATTTACCAATAATAATATAACAGCAAAACTAACAATAAATTTCTTCATAACTCACCTTTATTAAAATTATTATTTATATCTAATACTTTATCAGAGTAAAAAAAAACGCCGTTATCTGCAATTAAAAAAACTATCAATTATTAGTCAGATGTTTTAGTTGAACTTAACAGATATGTTTAATAAATATTTTTATGTTTGATTTATTTCTAATTTTAGCTGTCAGTTCAAATTCTGATTGGTTTAATATTGAAAAATTGCCTACTCTTGTAATTTCTCTGATATCAATAGCTATAATTCTTTTTACTACATATCATAAAAAAAGCCGTGATAAATTTAAAATTAGAGAAATTCCAGGTATTAAAGCTGTCGAAAATGCCATAGGCAGAGCTACTGAGATGGCTAAACCTGTCTTGTTTACGCCCGGATGGGGAGGGGACATACAAAGACCCACAACAATTGCCTCGATGAATTTCCTGTCTTTAATAGCTGAAAAAACAGCACAGTATGATTGTCAGTTGATTTATCCCACTCATGACCCAGTTATTATGGCAGTTGCTCAGGAAGTTGTTAAAGAAAGTTATGCCAAGATAGGGTTTCCGGATAGATATCGGGAGGATGATATCAGTTATGTGTCATCATCCCAATTTGGTTATGCCGCCGCTGTTGATGGAATTCTGTCTCGAAAAAAACCTGCATCAGTATTTTTATTAGGAACCTTTGAAGCAGAATCATTAATATTGGCTGAAACCGGAAATTCTATAAACGCTATTCAAATTGCCGGAACCGATTCAACAATACAGTTATCATTTTTCATTGTTGCCTGTGATTATACATTAATCGGGGAAGAGCTTTTTGCCGCTTCCGGGTATTTATCAGGTGATAAAGCAATTTTAGCTTCAGTACGTGCCCAAGATATCTTGAAGGTTTTAATTGCCGCTTTTATTCTTGTAGCTGTGATTTGGAGTTCTATTGCTTTATTTAATGACTCCTTAAATAATGATTGGTGGCAATTCTGATGAGCCGCACAATAGCATTAATTGCCTGCTTTGTATTTGGAATAATAATGTTTGGGCAGTATTTTTCCAATCACGAAATTGCTCATCGTATCAATCAAACCGTATTGGAATATTGGCAGATTATTTTTGCCTTTACTCTTTTAATTGGAATCATAAGCTATCTGAAAAATTCTATTAAAGATATGAGAAAATCAGAGAATCGTCCATACCGTTTGGTCTCTTTGGTAGGTCTTTTTATAATGCCGATTCTTGCAATAATTTGGGGAATAAAAGCAGACACGCCCTTTATGTGGATGTTTGAAAATGTTCAGGCTCCCATGCAGGCGACTGTATTTTCATTATTAGCTTTTTTTGTTGCATCTGCATCATTTCGAGGATTTAGAGCAAGGTCATTACCGGCTATTATTCTGTTGTCATCTGCGGCTTTAATATTATTGAGTCGTTCTGCTTTAGGTGGGGTTCTATGGAATCAGATTCCTGAGTTTGCCGATTGGGTAAGGCAGTATCCTTCGATGTCCGCCCGAAGAGCTATCCTGATAGGTATCGGTTTAGGTTCCTTGACGACATCGCTGAGAGTAATTTTAGGTATTGAACGAACATGGTTAGGGGGAAGCAAATGAATAAAATTCAATCCCGCCATTGGACTTTTATAGGATTGTTTGTCTTGATTATTATAGTCATGCTATTTCAAATAGACCTAAAACTGGAAACATCAGCTCAAACTCAAAAGATGTTTGACTATATTGAAAACTTACCGCCCAATTCTAATATTCTAATTTCATTCGACCATGAAGCATCATCACTTCCGGAAATTAAACCTATTAGCTTGGCTTTGTGCCGACATGCCTTTTCCAAAGGGCATAAAATTATCGGTATGGCTTTATTTGCCGAAGGAACCGTTATCGGTTACAGGCTTTTACAACAGACAGCTAAAGAATACAACCTTGAATATGGGAAAGATTATGTTTTCTTAGGGTTCAAGCCCCAGTTTATAGCTGCAATTTCTTCGTTGGGAGAATCTTTTTCAAAAACTTTTCCTGAAGATTATGTCGGCAATAAATATGACTCTATCCCAATGTTAAAAAATATAAATAATTATGATGACATAACAGCGGTCATTTCAATTGCTGATGGCAATTTAACTACCCATTGGATGGAATATGGCGGCAGCAGATTTGATGTTACAATAATTGGTGGAATTACAGCGGCAATGGTTACAAGTTATGATCCGTATATATCATCAGGGCAGATGTTTACTATGATTGCC
>JAYEHE010000003.1:0-6602 GCA_034659415.1 Candidatus Zixiibacteriota bacterium
TGGCTGGTTCTACAAGACCGCGTGAAGAAGAAATTCTGCTTGAATTATTTAAGAAAATTAATTCTGATAATTTTAAGCTGGTTTTAGCTCCACGGCATATTGAACGCTCAGAACAGATTATGAGTTTAATAGAAGAACAAAATCTTCCTTTTGATTTATGCGAATCATCAACCGGCAAAAAGGTTATTCTAATAGATAAATTAGGGTTATTAAATGATTTGTATGTCGCCGCTGATTTGGCATTTGTTGGAGGAACAATGGTTGAGATTGGCGGACATAATATATTAGAGCCGGTTTGGGCAGGAACGCCAGTAATTTACGGCTCATCGGTTGCTAATGTGATTGAATCTTCTTTATATATAGAAAAAAACAATTACGGATTGAGAGTTTCTTCTAAAGAAGAATTGTTTAAAGTAATAAAATCTATTTACTTGGGTGAAAAGAAGTTTAATATTAAAAAAGACAGCTTAAAAGAAAACTCACCAACCGCTATGGCTGGTGAAGAAATTTTAAGAACATTATAAAATGTTTGAACGTATTTGGAAAAAAATAATCCGCCGTGAAAAATTTTCATTATGGGCTATTCCTGCTTTATGTTTATGGCTCTGTTCGTTTGCATATAGGCTAATTGTTTTTTTAAATTGTAAATTTAGCTCAACTCTTGTTCATGTGGATAAGCCTGTTATTTCAATCGGCAATATTACCGTAGGCGGTACCGGTAAAACAACAACAGTTATGTTTATCGCTAAGGCTCTTATGCAAGAAGGCTACCGTGTGGGAATTGTTTCACGCGGATATGGACGAACACAAAAAAATGATATTATCGAAAAAAGCTATAAATTAATAAGTAGAAACCCTTCGGAAATAGGCGATGAAGTTTTATTTCTGGCTAAACAATTAACTGATGCTGTTTTTTCAATTTCAGAATCAAAATCACAGGCGGTGAAAAATTTAGATAAACAATTTGATGTTGATGTTGTAATCGTTGATGATGCTTTCCAACATTTTAATCTATATCGTGATATAGATATTATAACTTATGATGCGGCAGTTGATGATAATCTGATGAAGATGTTTCCTTATGGTATTCTCAGAGAGCCTAAATCTTCGATAAAAAGAGCTGATTTAATTATTATCACCCGTACGAAATTCCATAAAAATATCAATGAATTAAAAAATCAGATTGAATCGCTTAATCCAAATGCAGATTTGTATCTTGCTTCGTTTGCGGCAACTGAGATAATTGGCGAAAAACAAACATTACCGGTTAAATATCTTGAGGATAAATCAGTTCTTATTTTTGCCGGAATTGGAAATTTCAGAGCTTTTCAAAGACAGGCTCAAGCTCTTTGTGCTGATATTGACGAAGCTTTGGAATTCTCTGACCATCAGATATATGACAATGAATTACTGGAACATATTAAATTACTTGCAGATAAATATGATTCTGATTTGATTTTAACAACCGGTAAAGATTTGGTTAAAATTGAAAACTTTGATTTTGGCAGGGATTTATATTATCTTAATCAGGTAATTGATTTGGATCCAGGCGAAGAGAGATTGATTGATAAATTGGAAAAAAAATTAAATCTTAAAAAGGCAAAGCCATAATGGAAAAAAAATATGATTTTCTTGTGGTTGGTTCTGGAATTGCAGGACTGTTTTATGCCTTAAAACTTGTTGCCAAAGATCCAAAAGTAAAAATTGCAATCATCACTAAAAAAGGCGAATCCAATACCAGCACTAATCGTGCCCAAGGTGGGATTGCTGCTGTTTTTTCCAAAATCGATTCGTTTGAATCACATATAAAAGATACTATCATTAGTGGTGTTGGGCTATGTCATGAAAATGTAGTTGAACAAATAATTGAAGCTGGACCTAAAGTAATTGAAGAACTTATCTCATATGGCGTTAAATTTTCTACTGATAAAGATGGTTATAATCTTGGACGTGAAGGCGGGCATTCCGAAAAAAGAATACTTCATGCTGGAGATTTAACTGGTAGAAAAATTGAAAGAGCTTTATTAAATGCGTGTCGAAATTATAAAGATAATATTGATTTATATCGCAATCACATAGTTCTTGATTTAATTACAGGGAAAGCCGCAGGAATGGAATATTGTACCGGTGCTTTTGTATTCACTGAACATGAAAGAGAATTATCATCATTTTATGCACCGGTAACACTTTTAGCTTCAGGCGGTTTAGGACAAATATATTTTCATAATACCAATCCTAAAATTGCAACCGGCGATGGTATTGCTATGGCTTATAGAGCCGGCCTTTCGCTTGGGAACTTGGAATTTGTACAATTTCACCCTACATCATTATATAGCCCTGAACGATGGCCGTTTTTGATTTCGGAAGCAGTAAGAGGTGAGGGAGCACGTTTATTATCTGTAGATGGCAAGTACTTTATGGAAGGTACTCATGAACTTGAGGAGTTAGCACCCCGTGATATTGTTGCTCGTGCTGTTGATAAAGAATTAAAAGAAAGTGGAGAAGAATTTGTTTTTCTTGATATAAGCCATAAAAACCCAAAATTTGTTAAAAAAAGGTTTCCCAATATATATAAAGAATGCTTACGCAGAGGCTTTGATATGACCAAACGACCAATTCCGGTTGTTCCTGCGGCACATTACTCTTGCGGAGGAATCATCTCAAAAATTAATGGCGAAACAGAATTACCAGGTTTATATGTTGCGGGTGAGGTTGCTATGAGCGGAATGCATGGAGCGAACAGATTAGCATCAAATTCACTTCTGGAAGCAGTCGTTATGGCAGAGGAAGCGTCAAAAGCATCATATTATTATTTTTCTAATTTTGATTTTTCAAGAAATAATATTGAGATTGACAATCTGATGTATTCTTCGCTGAAATATCCAAAAGAGAAAGTACTAATAACACATGACCGCCGTCAACTATGTCGGGTAATGTCAGATTTTGCCGGAATAGTTCGCAGTCGTGACAGATTAACTCTTGCGTTAGAAAAAATAAATCGGATTGCTGATAGTATTGAGGAGTATTATATGGCAACACCTGCAACTTATAGAGTGGTGGAACTGCGTAATATGGCAACAGTGTCAAAACTTCTCATCCAATCAGCACTAAAAAGACATGAATCGCGCGGTTTACATTATTTGGAAGAATATCCAAAAACAAATGATGATTTCAAGAAGGACACAATACTATTAGGAAGATTAGCAAGTCAACAGGGATAAATTATGGCTGAACAACATGAAATGATTCTAATTTTAGATTTTGGTTCTCAATATACTCAATTGATTGCCCGAAGGATTCGCGAAGCAAAAGTATATTGTGAAATAGTACCATACAATACTAACCTTAATGAATTTAAAAACCGTAACGTAAAAGGTTATGTCCTTTCAGGAGGTCCGGATTCGGCTCTTGATGAAGGTACTCCCCGTTTGGATGCATCGTTTTATGACGTAAATATTCCAATCCTTGGGGTCTGTTATGGAATGCAACTTTTAGCTTTAAACTATGGCGGCAAGCTGGAACAATCTTTGTCCCGTGAATATGGACGTGCAATATTCTCTCCTCAAAATAATACTCCTTTAACTGATAGCCTTCCGGCTAAGAGTCAGGTTTGGATGTCGCATGGTGATTCAATTGTAAAAATGCCGAATGGATTCAAAGTTATTGGCTCAACTGATTCCATAGAAATTGCCGCCATTGCCAATTATGAAAGAAAAGCTTATGGATTGCAATTCCATCCCGAAGTGCATCATACCGATGAAGGTAAAAATATTATCAGTAATTTCCTTTTTGATATTTGCGGAATGAGAGGAGACTGGACTCAGGAAGCATTTATTGAAAGTACTGTTAGCTCTGTCAAAGAAAAAGTAGGCAATGATAAACTGATACTCGGAATATCCGGTGGAGTTGACTCCACTGTAGCGGCTGTTTTACTTTCAAAAGCGTTAGGTAATAATCTTCATGGGGTTTTTGTTAATAACGGCCTTCTCAGAAAAAATGAATTTGAAACGGTAACTGAAATGCTTCGCGATTTGAATATAAATCTACACCCTGTTGATGCTTCTGATTTGTTTTTAGACCGTTTGATTGGCGTTATTGATCCAGAAAAGAAAAG
Source organism: Candidatus Zixiibacteriota bacterium (assembly GCA_034659415.1). Lineage (GTDB taxonomy): Bacteria > Zixibacteria > MSB-5A5 > GN15 > FEB-12 > QNAD01. The sequence continues at coordinate 4,115 of JAYEHE010000003.1, forward strand.
AAAAATTATCGGTTCTACGTTTATTGATGTTTTTGAAAAAGAGGCTGACAAAATTGGTAATGTGGTTTATTTGGGACAGGGAACGCTTTATCCCGATGTAATTGAATCAGTATCTTTTAAAGGACCATCAGATACTATTAAATCCCATCATAATGTAGGCGGACTTAAAGATGTGATGAAATTAAAACTGATAGAACCGCTTAGGGAATTATTTAAAGATGAAGTAAGAGAGCTTGGAAAAAAACTTGATATTCCAGAAAAATTCTTAGGTCGCCATCCATTCCCCGGACCCGGATTAGCGGTTAGAATTTTGGGTGAAATAACCAGAGAAAGAGTAAAGGTTCTTCAGGAAGTAGATGCAATTTTTATTGATGAACTTTATAGGAACAACATTTATAATGATATTTGGCAGGCATTTGCTGTTTTATTACCGGTTAAAACGGTAGGAGTAATGGGTGATGAAAGAACCTATGAGAACGTGATAGCTCTAAGAGCGGTAACATCGGTCGATGGCATGACCGCTGATTGGGCGAGAATTGATAATGAAATTTTAGCTTATATTTCAAATAGAATTATTCGTGAAGTCAAACAGGTTAATCGCGTGACCTATGATATTTCATCCAAACCACCGGCAACTATTGAATGGGAGTGAGTGGTAAACTATTTTATTGTGGCAAGCCACTTTGAGTATTAAAAATTTATTATGACAATCTTATAATTGTACAATGCTTAAAATTTTATATTGGATAATAATCATATTTGGCGGGACATTCTTAATATTCTCGTTATATATCTATTTCAATCAGCACAAAATGGTTTTCTTTCCATCGCAAACTATTATTGATTCACCGGACAACTGGAAAATTGAATTTGAAAATATATTCATAAATGTGAATGAATCAGAGAAGATTCATGGATGGTATTTTCCATCAACAGACACAAACGTAAAAAAAACAGTTTTATTATTTCACGGAAACGGCGGAAATATTTCTAATCGGATTCCAACTATTCAATTTTTTGTAAAAAATAAAATAAACCTATTTTTATTTGATTATCGCGGATATGGGCAGTCCGATGGAAAACCGAGTGAAGAAAATATGTATGTCGATAGTAAAGCGGCTTATAATTGGCTCTTGAATGAAAAATCCGTTTTGCCACAGGATATAATTTTATTTGGGCGTTCTCTTGGAGGGGTTCCGGCAATTGATTTGGCTGTAAAAACTGATTGTGGAGGGTTGATATTGGAATCAACTTTGACATCGGCTGAAGATATGGGGAAATTAATGTTTCCCGGCATGCCAATAAATTTTTTGCTGAGATATAAACTTAACTCGATTGATAAAATTGATAAAATAAAATGCCCTGTATTGATTTGCCACTCTCAAACTGATGAGATTATTCCATTTAAAATGGGGCGAAAACTATTTGAAAAAGCAAATGATCCAAAACAGTTCTTTGAACTTTTCGGTGGACATAATGAATTAGAATATCTGGATAATGATGAATATCAACATTCAATATTAAACCTGATAAATAGATTTTGATTTTTTTCTGTTAATTATTGTTATTTTAATAATCGTTTGACAACTACCTTAGGACGACCTACTTTGTTGTCTGGAAGCTAATTAGGAAGAATTGAAAGTAAGAAATGCTTGATAAAGAGAAAATGGCTGAATATACAAAGCCGATAGAAAATGATTTAGTAGAATTTAATTCCCTTCTCAACGACCACCTAAAAGGCGACTCCCCTCTTATAACATCAATTGCTAAACACTTGATGAAAACGAGGGGAAAAAGAATGCGTCCGGTCTTTCTATTTTTGACTTCCAGAGCAAGTGAAAATTTTACAGAGCATTCGGTTGAATCCTCACTGGCAATTGAATTAATCCATACTGCTACTTTACTTCATGACGATGTGGTCGATGAATCCGATATGAGACGGGGGCAGGAAACTGTTAATGCTCAGTGGACTAATCTGATTTCAGTATTAATGGGGGATTATCTGTTTGCCAAAGCATTCCGCATTATGGTAGAACCTAATTCTATCGAACTTATTAAAGCAATTTCTTATGCTACCGAACGAGTGTCGGTGGGCGAGCTTAGGCAAATCGAAGAGACCAGCAATTATGATATTTCTGAGGAAGAATATTTAACGATTATTTCTGATAAAACCGCTTCATTGTTTGCTGTCTCTTGTGAGGCAGGACCTATATTGACCCAAAAAAGCAAAACTGAAAGGAATCGATTCTCCAAATTCGGTGAGAATATTGGAATTTCTTTTCAAATAGCTGATGACCTTCTGGATTTTGTCGGCGATGTAGAAAAAACCGGCAAAGAACCCGGTAATGATGTATTAACAGGTAAAGTAACGCTTCCGTTAATCTATTCTCTGAAAAAGAGTGGCAAGAAAGCTCGTCGGGAAATAATTAAAATGATTGAAGATAAAGAACATAATCAGGATTATTTTGAAAAAGTTTATAATTACGTC
>JAYEHE010000004.1:0-6601 GCA_034659415.1 Candidatus Zixiibacteriota bacterium
AAGCCCCTTATATACTGATTCCTGCCTGCTCTCTCCTCCAATAATAATTTTAGAAACCTTTCTAAAACCAAAAGCATCAACTACATGTTCCGACACGTAAAGCAATAGATGATATTATTGTTGTAACTGCCGAGGAATACTTGCTTTACGTGTCGGAAAATGTAGTTGATGCTTTTGGTTTTAGAAAGGTTTCTAAAATTATTATTGGAGGAGAGAGCAGGCAGGAATCAGTATATAAGGGGCTTAAGGCATTGCCTATCTCAACTCAATTTGTAGCAATTCATGATGGAGCACGAGTTTTGATTCAACCTGAAGATATCAATACAGTAGTTGAAATAGCCCAAAAGGAAAAAGCCGCTATTATTGCATCAAAAGCGACAGATACCCTCAAGCGAAGCAAAGATAACTTTATTATCAGCACGGTTGACCGTTCTGATATATATTGCGCTCAAACTCCACAGGTCTTTCAATATGATCTTATAATGGAGGCTCATGCTCAAGCGATTGAAAATAATAAGATTGATTTTACCGATGATGCTTCGCTAATTGAACAGAGTGGATTCAAAGTTAAATTAGTTGAACCTAAGGGTTTGAATATTAAAGTTACAACAACCGAAGATTTGCAAATAGTTGAGGCTTTGCTTAAGGATGTTAAATGAGAATTGGTAATGGATACGATGTTCATCGTCTGGTAACAGGCCGCAAACTTATACTTGGCGGAGTAGAAATAGAATTTGAAAAAGGACTCGATGGCCACTCAGATGCCGATGTTTTAACACATGCTATTATGGATGCTTTACTTGGGGCGGCAACACTTGGGGATATCGGCCAGCATTTCCCACCTTCGGATGAAAAATATAAAAATGCTGATTCAATTGAATTATTAAAAGAAGTTGTCAGTCTTTTGAAAACAGTTGGATATACTGAGATTATTAATATTGATTCTACTGTCATAGCCGAAAAACCAAAAATGGTTCCGTATATTAACGAAATGCGAAAAAATATTTCTGATGCTATTGGAATTGAGATAAATCAAATAAATATAAAAGCAACTACCACCGAAAAACTTGGATTTACAGGACGAGAGGAAGGAATAGCCGCTTTGGCTGTTTGCCTTATTTCCAAATCATGACAGAATCTATTTTGCAAATAAGCGAGTATCTTGATTACCTTTTTGCTTATGGTTCACTCTGGGTATATTTGGTGATTTTTATTGCATGTTTTGTTGAGAATTTATTTCCACCATTTCCGGGAGATACTTTTATTTTAGCCGGAGGTGGATTAGTAGCGGTTGGCAGGTTGGAATTATTAATTACTGTTATTACAATTCTTTCAGGCGGAATCTGTTCTGTGATGATTTTATATTTTTTTGGAAAAAGATATGGCCGAGATTATTTTCTTAAGAAAAATTTCAAGTATTTTACGGCAAATGATATAAAAGTAATAGAAGAAAAATTTAGCAAATGGGGTGGGCTGATTTTATTGTTGTCCCGCTTTTTTATCGGAGTGAGGTCGGCTCTGGCGGTAGTAGCAGGGATTAGCAGATATAATTTTTCGAAATTAATTTTATATACTTTAATTTCATACTGTCTGTTTGCAGGATTACTTATTTATCTGGCAATTGCTTTGGTTGAGAATTTTGATAAAATTATTTCTTATATTAAAACTTATAACCTGATTTTCTGGCCCATATTGACTATTGTTATATGTTGGTTTGTATATGTGAAAATTAAAAATGTGAGATTGAGGGCATAATGAAAATTCTGTTACTTGCCGGAGGACACTCTAATGAAAGGGAAGTGTCACTTGCTACTGGTGGGGCAATTTATAATTCTTTGGTTAGGCAGGAACATAAAGTTTTTGCGATTGATCCTGCAACAAGTAAATCTTTGATTTCTCGTGATGGAAAATATTTGTATGCTGATTCTCCTGATTTAGTAAAAGTGGAATCAAACATTTCTCCAGATGTTCGTTCTTTGGTAAATACAATTAGTTCTCCCGGGTTTGATGATATTGATATTATTTATTTAGCTTTGCATGGTGGCGGAGGTGAGAATGGAACGATTCAATCTTTGCTGGAATTATCTGGGAAAAAATATACCGGCTCAGGAATGACCGCTTCGGCGATATCTATGGATAAAGCTGTTTCAAAAAGACTGATGGCATCGGAAGATATTAAAACCCCGCAATGGGCAATTTATCATATGTCCCATGATCATATTGATGAACGAATGGAAATTGATATTATCCATAAATGTCGTTTTCCGATTATTGTTAAACCAAACGATGGCGGCTCTACGGTAGGTCTTAGTAAAGTAAATGAAGAATCGGAATTACATCCGGCTTTGCTAAAAGCGACCGAAAGCACATCGAGCATTTTAATCGAAGAATTTATTGATGGTCGGGAATTGACTGTTGCTGTTTTAGATGGTAAACCGTTGCCGATTGTTGAAATCATTCCACAGAATGAATTGTATGATTATGAAGCCAAATATACAAAAGGGAAATCTGAATATAGAATCCCAACAGAAATAGATGAAACTATCAGGTGTGATATAAAAAAAGATGCAGTTAAGATATATAATATGATTGGAGCGTCCGGTGTTGCCCGGATTGATTTTGTTATGGATAGAAATAATGAATTCTATTGCCTTGAGTTGAATACATTACCCGGCATGACCGATTTATCTTTGGTCCCGATGGCGGCAAGAGAAGCGGGAATTGATTTTGATGAACTAATTGCCAGAATCATTAAATCTGCTGAATCAGGATTATAAATGGAAAAACTAAATCCAAAAGTAGTCATATTTGATTTAGGTTCTACACTAATAGAATATGAAACAATTTCATGGGAAGATTTGATTGTAGAATGTGTAGAAAGTGGAAGACTTTATCTTTTGTCTATCGGTTTTCAACCACCGGATGAATCTGTTTTTCAAAAAATATTTCATAAAGTAATTTATGAATATCGTGATAAAGCTAAAACGGAACTTATTGAATGGAATATAATAGATGCTACTGCAAAAGTATTCAATATCCTTTCTATTCCAGTAGAAGTTGAACTATTAGACAATTTTTTTAATGCCTTTTATGAACCGATACATAAAAAACTATATGTTTATGATGATACTATTGAAGTTTTGAAGAAATTAAAAGATAAATTTAATAAAATAGGTTTGATATCAAATACAATCTTTCCTGAAAGAATTCATCTTGATGAAATAACCAGATTTGGTATTGAGCCGTATCTTGATTTTAAAATATTTAGTTCAACTTTTGGCTATAGAAAACCACACCCCAGTATTTTTTTAAATGCAGTTGAGCAGTCCGGGTACGATCCATCAGATTGTGTTTATATAGGAGATAGATATTATGAAGACATTCAAGGTCCTGAAAAGATTGGGATGCCGGCTATTTTAAAATTTAAAGAAAATCGTGATTATCCTGAGAATTACAAGGATTCTTTGAGAGTTATATATAATTTATCAGAACTTTCCAATTTTCTTGATTTTGTATAGACTCATTGCAATCCTTTTTGTATATTTAATAAATAATTAATTTATAAATGTGAGGATAAAATGGACAATACTCAATTATTACTACAGGAAATTACCGAAGCCAATGGTGTCTCCGGTTACGAAGGCGAAGTTCGCAAGATTATGAGACGTGAACTTGACAAGTATGCTGATAATGTTGAAACCGATAAAATGGGTTCAATAATTGGCAGTAAAACAGGAACCGATGATGACCCGCGCGTGATGGTTATTGGGCATCTTGATGAAGTTGGTTTTATGGTCAAAGAAATTACTCCCGAAGGATATATCAAATTTTTAGCTCTTGGTGGATGGTGGGGTCATGTTGCATTAGGGCAGAGAATGAGAATTATTACATCGAAAGGACCTGTTCTGGGAGTTATAGGTTCAACTCCACCTCATTTGCTTGAACCCAAAGACAGAGAAAAAGTTCTTAAAATTAAAGAAATGTTTATTGATGTAGGTTGTCAGGAAAAATTCGATGTTAAAAAGAAGTTAGGAATAAAAGTGGGTGATCCGATTGTTCCTGATAGTCAGTTTACTGTAATGGGTAATCCTAAAATGTATATGTCTAAGGCTTTTGATAATAGAATGGGATGTGCTGTCGCAATTGACGTATTAAAGAAATTCCAGCGTGTTAATCATCCTAATACAATTTTAGCAGGTGCTTCCGTTCAGGAAGAAGTTGGTCTTCGCGGTGCTCAAACTGTTGCTCATCTGACTGACCCTGATGTTTGTATTATTGTCGATACCGGAATTGGTCAGGATATTCCACCGAAATCTTATAAAATTGCTGAAAAGATGGGTGGTGGTCCGGCAATATTAATTTTTGATGCATGCATGATACCAAATTTGGCGCTTCGTGATTTGGTGATAAAAACTGCAAAAGATAAAAAAATTCCGCATCATCTGACATATATGGAAGGCGGCTGTACTGATGGTGCCCGCGTTCATATGAGCAGGATTGGAGTGCCGACAATCGTTATTGGACCACCGGTACGGTATATACATAGTCATAATGGAATTTTGAATCGTACCGATTATGATAATACAGTTAAATTAATTTGTGAGCTGATTAAAAAGTTAAATAAGAAAACAGTTAATGCTCTTACATAAGGGAATGTAAATGGCTTTGCGTTTTAAAAATAGTTTTACCAGAAGAGAAGAAGAATTTAAGCCGATTGAATCTGGGAAAGTCGGTATGTACACCTGTGGACCGACCGTTTATAATTTTGCTCATATCGGAAATTTCAGGGCTTATATGTTTGAAGACCTTCTCAGGAGATATCTGAAATATAAAGGATATGAAGTTACTCAGGTAATGAATTTGACTGATATCGATGATAAAACTATTCGGGATTCTCAAAGTGAGGGAATCTCTTTAAAAGACTTTACAGCTCGCTATATTAAATCCTTTTTCGAGGATATTGACACTTTAGGGATTGAGAGAGCCGAACATTATCCAGCCGCAACTGGCCATATTGATGAAATGGTTGAGATTATCAAAAAACTCAAAGAGAATGGTCTGGCTTATGAAATCAAAGGGAATTGGTATTTTAAAATATCCGGATTCAAAGATTATGGCAAATTGGCTAATTTGGATATGGATGGGTTAAAAGCCGGTGCCAGAATTGCCACTGATGAATATGAAAAAGATTCGGTCTCAGATTTTGCTCTTTGGAAAGCATGGGATGAATCCGACGGTGATGTTTTTTGGGAAACCGAACTTGGCAAAGGTCGTCCTGGGTGGCATATTGAATGTTCGGCGATGTCCACCAAGTATCTTGGTAACCATTTTGATATTCATACCGGCGGAGTTGATAATATGTTCCCGCATCATGAGAATGAGATTGCTCAAACCGAAGGTGCTACCGGAGAAAAGTTTGTCAATTATTGGATGCATTGTGAGTATTTGATTGTCGATGGTCGGAAGATGTCAAAATCCATGGGCAATTTTTATACCCTGAGAGATATTATTGAAAAAGGGTATAGCGGAGTTATTGTAAGGTATTTGCTTTTGGCAACTCATTATCGCCAACAATTGAATTTTACTTTTTCCGGTCTTGATGCCGCTCGGTCGGCTTTAGAGCGGTATAACGATTTTATAACAAATCTTGAAGATTTTCAAGGTGAAGGTGATTCTGGCGGAGCCGCTTTGGAAGCAATTGAAAAAGCATCGAAAGGTTTCGAAGAAGCTCTTGATGCTGATTTGAATATTTCCGAAGCCTTAGGGGTTGTATTTGATTATATTCGTGATATAAACCGCTTAAAAGCTGATAATAAATTATCAGCTGAGGAGCGAAATAATGCTCTTGAGCTAATCCGTAAATTTGATTCTGTGTTTAATTTTACTTATGAAAATAAAGGTGATGACTCATTAGTGGCGGAAGTTGAAAGCCTGATTACCAAACGAACTGAAGCCAGAAAAAATAAAGATTTTGAATCTGCTGACCAGATTAGAGACAAGCTTCAGGAAATGGGAATTATTTTGGAAGATACTCCGCAAGGAGTTAAGTGGAAACATAAGCTATAAGAAACTATGTGGCTTACAACCTAACATAATTACTTTTATGTTAGTCTGACGACAAAGTCAAGTTCTGTCATAGCGAGGAGTTCGCTGTAGGCGAACGACGTGGCTATCTCATTGATTTTTACAAACATATGAATTTTGAGATTGCTTCGTCGTTCCACTCCTCGCAATGACAGGTTTTATGATTTTGCAGACAACCTAACATAATTACTTTTATGTTTGTAATAAAATGTGTTGACAGAAAGAAGAAAATATATTTCTTTCTGTGCTTCAATAAGCCGGTGTAACTCAGTTGGTAGAGTAGCTGATTTGTAATCAGCCTGTCGGCGGTTCGACTCCGTTCACCGGCTTTTTTGTTTATATTTTAGAATTTTTCACTCAAAACTTAAACTTGATATTCTTTTAGCAACAATATAAGTTTTATTCAGTAAATAGAATAAAACAATTATTTGAAGATTTATGAACATTATTGATGTACAAGACCTGACCAAGATTTACCAAACCGGAATGAAAAAAGGAGGGATTGTAGCTCTGGATG
>JAYEHE010000005.1:0-6534 GCA_034659415.1 Candidatus Zixiibacteriota bacterium
CAGAAAGAAATATGAAATGTCAGTGTTTTTGTGGAGAGATTAAAGACGAAGAGGGAAGATGCCAACATTGAGGGATTTTGCCTATTTTTAGAAAGCCAGAAAGGTATTTGATTGTTCGATATCAAATCATATTTTAACCGCTTAAAATTATCAAATCTGTATCAATACTTGATAGTAGTTTTGGCACTAAATGTGCCAGTGGTATATTTTGTTCTCATGCTCAATATGAGACGTGTCGATTTTACTGTTCTGACATATTTTTATTTCTCTTCCGTTGTTATTGGATACTACATTTTGCCACTTTTTCTTATAATAACGCTTATATTTGGGTCGTTTTTTTATATCAAAAAATTTGTAGTTGTTATTGTTGGACTGATAATTACGAGTTATGTTTATTTTTTTCTCATTGATAGTTTTGCTTATGGCATTACTAAGATTCACATTGATTTCTTTTGGCTCGAATGGATTATTAATGATTATCAGGGTTTTGGGTTGCCACCTTCCACAATTCGTAATGTTCTATTGGCACTATTAGCGATCATCGCAATTGAGGTCAGTATTTTCGTTGTTGCACGGAAAATAAAAAAAATGAAATATCTGACTTTGACCTTTTCTTTGTTCACGATTCTATCTTTTGGCGTTAGTCAAATCATGCATGCCGTTGCTTACGAAAGGAACTATATACAAATTACGAGTCTTACGCCACATCTCCCACTCTATATCCCTGTTACTTCTCATAAAAACGTTTCTAAATACGGACAGCTCCTATCTATCGGTGAGAACGAACCCGATAGCACAGCAAATGAAGGTCAAGGTGTGCTGAAATACCCCCTTTCAAACATAAAGTACAATGTACCATACGATATGAAGCCACCAAACATAGTCATTGTCTTTCTGGAGAGCTGGCGTTATGACATGATGAACGAGAGGGTAACTCCGAATATTTATGCTCTGTCTAAAAAATCCTCTGTTTTCCTACGGCATTTTTCTTCTGGCAATTCAACGATAGCCGGTGTTTTTGGTTTTTTCTATGGTCTTGATGCAACCTATTGGACGGCTGTGAAAGCTAATAATGTACAAATCGACAATCCTGTTTTCATTGATGTATTAAGAGAGAATAACTATGCCTTTGGTGTTTTTGCCAAATCAAATTTTAAACGCCATAAAATTAAGGATGCCATTTTTCGTGGAATAGAAGTTCATGAATCTTTCACTGGGCGTACAGCAGTTGACCAAGACAGAGATATGACTCAGCAGGTTACTTCGTTTATACGTGAGCAACATAGCAATGATAATCCGTATATTGCTTTTGCTTTTTATAAATCAAACCATTTCCCATATAATTATCCCAAGGAGGATTCTGTTTTTCTTCCTGCTGAAGATATCAATCTAATGTTGGCTGGTAATGATACTGATCCTGTGTATTATAGGAATGATTATATGAACTCAACTCATTATGTCGATCGACTTATAGGCGATATCGTTAAGCAGTTAGATTCACTTGGAGATTTGGGAAATACAGTAATTGTCGTTACCACTGATCATGCTGATGAGTTAAACGATAATAGAGCAAACTACTGGGGGCATGGAAGTAACTTTACGAAATATCAAACTATGGTACCGTTGGTGCTCTATTTGCCTGACCGGGAGCCACGGCAAATAGAGTATGTGACATCCCATCTTGATATTGCCCCAACTCTTCTTCAGGAGTTTTTCGGTTGTACGAATGATATTCGAGATTACAGCAATGGGAAAAATTTATTTGAAAAATCAACCGGAGTACGTCCTTTAGTAATCGGTAGTTATGTTAATCATGCTTTTATCATTGAAGATGATGTCTTTGAAATTTATCCCATGTACACCAATAAGTACAAATTGGATGACATTAAGGTTGAAGCATCTCAACCATCTCTAAAAATGCTAAAAATATTAGTGGATGAAATTAGCCGTTTCTATGTAGGTGCTGACCTGAATAACTAAAGCAAGAGCAGATTAAACTTTTTTGAGGCTTTGATATTTTTAACTATTTTGGTTAAGAATAAGACTGGATTACAGTTTTTTTGCTTTTTTGCATGAATGATAAATTAGCTTTAAGCCTTATAACTCTTGGATTTTTTGTAATATTGATCCGCCAGTAGAAAAGCCGGCAAAGAGTGCAAGAGCTCCTACGACATTTTGCATCAGAACATTACTTGCTGCTCTAATCCATTCAGCGTTACGCATAAATTCAGATGTTTCTAAAATAAATGAAGAGAAAGTTGTAAATGCACCCATAAAACCGATAAGAATAATTGCACTTGTGTCTCCGTTGAAATGGAATTTATATTCGGTGATTGCCCAAACTAAACCACCCAAAAAACAACCAATTAGATTAACGCTGAGTGTGCCCCATGGTAAAAAAGTGGTCGGGGTTTTTTCCATTAGGGAAACCATTCCATATCGTGCCAATGTTCCCAGTGCTCCGGCAATTGCTAAAAATAAAATTTTCTGTAACAATATTAGTAACTCCTAACAAAACTTACTACCTGTAATATTTACTGTAGGTAAATCAGACAGGCATTGCCTAACCATGCAGGCTATGTCTGTAGGAGTCATCAGCGTTGTGCGGTTATAAGGGGGACTCCATCCCCTGAGAATAATATCGACAAATTTAATTGGTAATTGAGATTTAGCAATATATTTTTTTTGTCTATACAAGGAATATTTTAGCGATAATTCGATTGAATTCAGCAATAAATTAATTTATAATAATTATGAAAATAAGGGATATTTGGAGATAAGAATAAAAGAAAATGAGTGTAAATATTATGAAAGTAGCTATTGGCGCTGACCACCGTGGAGTTGAGTATAAAAGTCGGGTTATAAAAATTTTGAATGAGTTAGATTATGAAGTAAAAGATTTTGGTCCAAACTCAGAAGACCCTGTTGATTATCCTGATTTTGGGTTAAAGGTTGCCAGGGCGGTTGCAAATGGTGAAGTTGATTATGGTATTACTATCTGTATGACTGGAAACGGTATGAATATTGCCGCCAATAAAATTAAAGGTATCCGAGCCGGACTGGCTTTAAATGCAGAGATGGCATATTTTACCAGGCTTCATAATAACGCAAATGTATTAACGCTGTCATCAAAATATACAAACGAAAACGAGCTAAAGCAGATTTTGAAAGAGTTTTTTAATACTAAGTTTGAGGGTGGGCGGCATATCGCCCGAGTTCAAAAAATTATTGATGCTGAAAACAATTAGATTTGTATTATATGAATTCTAATAGTTTTTAAACTTAAGGTTTTATAAATATTCCATTTCGTCATTATTGTGGTTATAAATAGTATTGTGTTTTTTAGTCCCTTTAATATCCCATTCATCTATTATTTCTTTAATAATTTCTATGTTTTCTTCGGAGATATTAGAAATTTTAAACCCTGTTTCATACCAATGGCAATATTTATTAAATTCACACCATTTACTTTCTGCTACAAAACTCATAAATCTTTGAAATCTAATCATTCGCTGAAAATCCATTTTGCAGTTTACAATCTGAGGGATATCAATAGAGGCATCGCTGATAATCATAAAACCATCAATTGTCAAATCAACAATTCGTCCCATCAGTTCATTGGTGTCTTCGTCAATGATAAGATAATAATCATTTGTGAATTTTCTGATAGTTGATCTTTTATTTTCTAACATATAATCTTATTCCTAAAAAGTAATCATTTGTAATTATATCGGTTTTTTTAGGCAATTCTAAAGGTTTTCTTGTCAATCTGCTGTAATAGAGTATAACAGGTTGATTTTTGGAAAGTTATGATACTTTTATTGACCTGACTTAAGATACTGCTTAAATTCCAATTAAAATAATAATATAAATGGAGATTTAATATGTCATATCTTAAACAAATAGACCCGGAAATTTATAGTGCAATTTTCGATGAAACCAATCGGCAGTCAACCAAACTTGAACTTATTGCTTCCGAAAATTTTGTATCCGAAGCGGTTTTGGAGGCAATGGGCGGAATTATGACTAATAAGTATGCCGAGGGGTATCCCGGAAAAAGGTATTATGGCGGGTGTGAATTTGTTGATGTTGCAGAAGATTTAGCACGGGACAGATTGAAACAGTTATTTAATTGTGAGCATGCAAATGTTCAGCCTCATTCCGGTTCACAAGCTAATATGGCGGCTTATTTTACGGTCTTGAAACCGGGAGATAAAGTAATGGGGCTGGATTTATCTCATGGTGGGCATTTGACTCATGGACACCCTATTAATTTTTCGGGTATGTTATATGATTTTTCCGGCTATCAAGTAGATAAAGAGACCGAAGTTATTAACTATGATAAACTTATTGAAACCGCTAAAGAAATTAAGCCTAAAATGATTGTCGCGGGTGCCTCAGCTTATCCCAGACTTTGGGATTTTGAAAAAATCAGGGAGGCTTGTGATGCCTGCGGGGCATATATGATGGTTGATATTGCACATATCGCAGGTCTTGTTGCGGCTGGCTTACATCCATCGCCGGTTCCGTATGCGGATTTTGTGACTTCGACAACTCACAAAACTTTACGTGGTCCTCGTGGCGGAGTTGTTATGTGCAAAGAAAAGTATGCCGCTGATTTAGACCGAACCGTTATGCCCGGGATTCAGGGCGGACCCCTGATGCATGTTATCGCCGCCAAAGCGGTAGCCTTCAAAGAAGCATTAACCGATGAATTCAAAAGCTATCAAGGACAGGTTGTTAAAAACGCAAAAGCGTTGGCTGAGAGTTTAAAAGAGAAAGGACATAAGCTTGTTTCCGATGGAACCGATACCCATCTGATGCTTCTTTCCTTTATAGATATTCCAAAAGTAACCGGTAAGAAAGTTGAAAAAGCTTTGGATTTAGCCGGTATGACTGCTAATAAAAATACAGTCCCGTTTGATCCGGAAAAACCGTTCGTTACATCCGGAGTAAGAATCGGAACTCCGGCAATTACTACTCGTGGAATGAATGAAGAGGACATGAAAAAAATTGCTGATTTTATTGATAGGGCAATTCAGAACAGGCGTAAAGAAGAAGTGCTTCTTGGGATTGCTGATGAAGTCAAAAACTTTTGCGAGAAGTTTCCTCTGTATTCAGAGAGACTAAAAGGGGAGTAAATGCTTGTTCAACTTACAATGTTTCCCACCGACGGGCAGGGTGCCTCGGTATCAAAACATGTTTCAAAAGTGATTGATATTATCGATAAATCCGGCTTGTCTTATAAGCTGACGGCGATGGCTACTATAATCGAAGGAGAGTGGGACGAAATAATGTTGGTTGTCAACGAGGCTCGCAAAGAGTTAAGACGGAATCACAGCCGTTTGTATATTAGCATGACAATCGATGATCGTCAGGATGCAAAAAACAGGCTTGAGGGAAAGATAGATGCTATTGAGAAAAATTTAAATCGTGAGGTGAAAAAATAATGGAATTATTGCGAGTAGTCTTTGTCAGTGCTCCAAAAGGGAATGCGGAAACTATTGCTAAAGCAATAGCTGATTTTAGGATGGCGGCTTGTGTCAGTATTATACCCGGGGTCAAATCTTATTATTGGTGGGAAGATAAATTGGAAAAAGCAGATGAAGAATTAATTATTATTAAAACTACCGAACGAAAAGTTGAAGCACTTATAGATTTTGTAAAAAAACATCATCCACACGAAATACCGGAAATTTTGACGCTACCTGTTGCCGAAGGACTTCCTGCTTATGTAAGTTGGATTGTAGATGAGATGGGCAAGTGACGAAGTCACTTTGATTGATTGTTTTAGAATTGGTGTTAAATAATGAATTGTCCTAAATGCGGTCATGAAGAAGATAAGGTCGTTGATAGCCGTTCTGCACAAGATGGCAGAGCAATCAGAAGGCGGCGAGAATGTCTTAAATGTTCAGAACGGTTTACAACCTATGAATTTATAGAGCAGGGAACACTTACAGTTTTAAAATCTGATAATCGTCGGGAACCGTTTGATCATCACAAACTTTTATATGGGATAAAACTTGCTTGCAATAAACGACCTATAACGCTTAATGAAATTGAAGTTTTATGTGATGAAATAGAGAAAAAATTACGTTCAAAATTCAGGAACGAAGTTCCAAGCAAGGAAATAGGGGAGATGGTTATGGGAAAACTTAGAGGAATTGATGAAATTTCGTATGTCCGTTTTGCATCGGTTTATAAGAAATTCAAAGATAAGGCTGAGTTTTTAGATGAAATGAAAAGGCTATTGGAGTAGATGTATATTAAGTTGATATCGTCTTTCTTTTCTTGAATACCTGCCCATAAAATTTATCTCAGTGTAAAGTTGACACCGTCTTGGCATGTCTCTTTTTTCTTGGAGACATGACTTTTTTATGCATCCAGGCAGGTCTCAAGACAAAGAGAGACCTGCCTAACTATGTTCACCTTTCACAGGAACGACAAAATAAAAAATGGAATTATTGAATCCAGTATTCATTATAGGTAGCCCATCCGCTTGCGGTGGGGTTGTACTCGGTAGCCCATCCGCAC
>JAYEHE010000006.1:0-22903 GCA_034659415.1 Candidatus Zixiibacteriota bacterium
GTTTTTTGATTAAAGAGGGTGCCGAAGTAAGATGTATCATGACCGAATCGGCTACAAAATTTATAACTCCATTAACTCTTGAAACTGTTTCGGAAAACCAGGTAGCGGTAAAGATGTTTCCAGAACAACAATATATTGCTACTCGTCATATTGATTTGGCTGAGTGGGCTGATTTATTTGTGGTGGTTCCGGCTACGGCAAATTTTTTGGGTAAGATTGCCTCAGGAATTTCTGACGATCTGCTGACCACCATTATTTGTGCTACTAACCGGCCGGTTATGATTGCTCCGGCGATGAATCCGCAAATGTGGCTTAATCCGATTACTCAAAAAAATTATAAATTTCTCAAAGAAAACAGATATTTGTTTGTTGATCCTGCCGAAGGAAAAATGGCTTGTCACCATTGGGGAGTGGGGAGAGTTGCCGAGCCGGAAGATATATTTAAAGAGATAAAAAAATTCTTTTCTTCTGCAAAAATTAAAAAAAAAACTAAAAAACTAACTTCCTCAAAAAAAATACTAATAACTGCCGGACCTACCCGTGAACCAATAGATCCAGTTCGTTTTATAAGTAACCATTCATCGGGCAAGATGGGATATGCACTGGTTGAAGCCGCAGTTGAAGCAGGGTATGAAGTAACTTTAATTTCTGGTCCGGTAAATGTGACTCCACCGAATTCTGTGAATTTGATTTCAATCGAAACAACCAAAGAATTAAATGAACAGGTTCTTGAGCAAATAAAAAAACATGATTGTTTGATAATGGCGGCGGCTCCGGCTGATTTCAGACCTGAAGTATTTGAAAATAAAAAAATTAAACGAAAAAATTCATTGTTAAAAATTTCTCTAAAACCAACTGATGATATCCTAAAGGCTGTTTCCAAAATCAAAAAGAAAAATCAAATAATTGTTGGTTTCGCGTTGGAGACAAATAATCACCTGAAGAATGGACACAAAAAACTCATTGAAAAAGAACTTGATATGATTGTTGTCAACAAGTTGTCCACAAGTACTGGTTTTAATACTGATACAAATCAAGCCACTATTCTATTTAAAGATAATAAGTCAATTCAAACGGATTTACTATCAAAAGAAAATCTTGCAATACTTATTCTGAAAGAGATAGCGGGCTTGCTTTAGACTTTGAATTTATTTATATAATTGTATGGATAAAAAACTTTCCCTGAAAGAGATGTTGAAGCGCGCACTGTCTAATCAAGTTGAAATGGGATTGGAACAGGCTGTTATTGGTCCTATTGACGTTAAAGAATCCAAACAAGTGGTGTCGGTTTCTTCGGCTATAGGTAATTCTGAACATCAAACAATAAAACAGGTAAATTTTAATGCGTCGATGATAAAATCGAGTTATAGTTCAATTCAAGTTCACCGAGAAGCAATTTGTAACTGTCAGCTTTGCCCGTTAGGCAATACAAGAAATAAATTTGTATATGGAGATGGCAATTCGAATGCAGATGTTATGTTTGTTGGTGAAGCTCCGGGTCAGCGTGAAGATGAACAAGGAGTGCCGTTTGTCGGTCGGGCTGGAGAATTATTAGATAAAATCTTAGCGGCTATACAATTCAGTCGGCAGGATATTTTTATTGCCAATATTCTAAAATGCAGACCGCCGAATAATAGAGACCCACTCCCTGAAGAGATGGAACTTTGTTTCCCGTATCTGAAAGAACAAGTGGCAATAATAAAGCCGAAAATAATTTGTGCTTTAGGGCGGGTTGCCGGACAAGCCTTGCTTAGTACGACGACCCCATTAGGGAAACTTCGTGGTAAATGGCATGAATATGAAAGTGTACCGCTTATGTTGACTTATCATCCTGCGGCATTATTAAGATTCCCCTCATATAAACGGGATACTTGGAATGATATGAAAATGCTTAAGGCTAAGTATGATTCTTTTTAAGTTGAGATTGTAATTATGTCATATAATATAAATTCAAAAGAAAAAATCAGGGAATTTATTCCTCCCCATTCAATAGAAGCGGAACAACAGGTAATAGGGGCGATATTAAAAGACCCGGATGCGATAAATAAAGTTATCGAAGTCTTAACAGATCCGGCTGTTTTTTATGAGAGAAAGCATAAAAAAATTTTTAATGTTATTTTGGATTTATATGAAAAATCAGAGCCGTGCGATTTAATAACTCTTTCAGAAAAGCTGAAAGATTTCAATGAATTAGAAAAAGTTGGCGGCCGCGTTTATCTTGCCCAACTAACCGAATATGCTGTTTCAACTGCAAATGTTGCTTACCATGCGAAAATAGTTTTACAAAAAGCACTTCTTAATGAACTGATTAAAACGTCTAATAATATCAACCAAAGTTGTTATGGTGAAGTTGATAATGTTGACGAACTTATAGATAATGCTGAAAAACAGATTTTTGGCATTGCTGAGAGCAGGATAAGAAAAGGGTTCCAACCGATGAAAGATCTTGTCACTTTATCAATGGAAGAGATTGACGAGATGCATGTCAGCAAAGGTGGGTTGACCGGTGTTAAAACAGGCTACACAATTATAGATGAGTTGACTCTTGGGTTAAATAAAGGAGATTTGATTATTATTGCCGGACGTCCTTCGATGGGGAAAACATCGCTGGCTATGAATATTGCTGAGAATATATCTACAAAAGAAAATGATCCGGTTGGAGTAGGTATTTTTTCACTTGAGATGTCGTCACAGCAATTAGTACTCCGTATGTTATGTGGTCGGGCAAGACTGAATCAACAGAAAGTACGTGCCGGTAAGCTAAAAGATGAAGAGTGGCCTCGTATGGCTCGGGCAGGAAATGTATTACAATCAGCTCCAATTTTTGTCGATGATACTCCTTCAATGACCGTGTTGGAGATGCGTGCCAAAGCACGAAGATTAAAAGCCCAACAGGACATAGGTTTGATTATTGTTGATTATTTGCAACTTATGCAAGGGCACGGAAGGGCAGAGAATCGCCAGCAGGAAATATCAACTATTTCCCGAAGTTTAAAAGCGTTGGCGAAAGAGTTGGATATTCCGGTTATAGCTATTTCACAGCTGTCACGCCAGGTAGAACAGCGTACCGGCGAAAAAAGACCACAACTTTCAGATTTGAGAGAATCGGGTGCTATTGAGCAGGATGCAGATTTAGTGATGTTTGTTTATCGGTCAGAGTTTTATCTTTCTCATTTGGAAAAAACTGATCCAAAATTTATCGAAGTTGAAGGCAAGGCTGAGGTGATAATAGCGAAACAACGTAACGGTCCGACAGGATTGGCTAATTTAACTTTTATAAAAGATTTTGCCCGATTTGAAAACATGGAAAAAGTTCATCGAGAATTGCCACCGGGAGCAGAACCAGTTGATGGGGATTCTATCCCGTTTTAGGGGGTTTTAATGAATTTGGGAATTGATGCTGTCGGACGACAAAGCCTAAGATTTATTCATACGCTTGGTGGTCTGTTTGTTATTTTCATAAGATATATAATTTCTCTTAGATATATTTTTAGTTCTATTAAATTGATTATAGACCAGGTTTATCTCGTTGGTTTGAAATCATTGCCATTGATTGTTATTATCTCTATTTTTGTAGGAGCGGTATCAGCTTGGCAGGCGGCTTACCAATTTAAATTCATCGGAGCTCCTTTGAGAATGCTTGGTCAGGCTGTTGGCAAGGCAGTTGTAATTGAATTGGCTCCGGTGCTATCAGCAATTGTATTTGCCGGTAGGGTAGGAGCCGGAATTACAGCCGAGTTGGGAACGATGCGAGTTACAGAGCAGATTGATGCTTTGGAATCGATGGGGATAAACCCAATTAGATATCTGGTAATGCCAAGAGTTACCGCAAGTTTTTTAATGGTGCCGTTTTTGGTAATATTTGCTAATTTTGTGGCAATTATGGGAGCATTATTAGTAGCGGTAGTGGGAGTGGATTTGACTTGGGAAACATTTATGATTGGATTTAGGGACTCATTTAAAATATCAGATTTGATAAATGGATTGATTAAGGCTGGTGTTTTTGGGATGGTGATTGGATTAGTAGGGTGTTACCATGGATTTAATACCAAAGGTGGAGCATCCGGAGTTGGTAAAGCAACTACGGAATCTGTCGTATTGTCATCGGTTTTGATTTTGGTCTTTAACTTTATATTTGCCATAATTCTGTTTCGGATTTAATAAAATGAGTTTGATAAAAATAACAGATTTGCATAAGAGTTTTAATTCTCAGATAGTTCTTCAGGGGATAAATCTTGAGATAAAAGAAGGTGAGTCTTTGGCTATAATTGGCCAGTCAGGCTGTGGCAAATCTGTTTTTCTTAAGTCGATTACCAGATTATTAAAACCTGACAGGGGCGATGTTTATTTTGGCGCTAAAAATTTGAATGAACTAAGTTCTTCAGAGTTGATAAAAATCAGACGTGAGATTGGAATGGTGTTTCAGTCAGCCGCTTTGTTTGATTCTCTTTCAGTTAAGGATAATGTTGGGTTGGGTTTGAGAGAATCCCGTTTATTTAAGGCTGATGAAATTGAAAGAATTGTGGAAGAAAAACTAAATTTAGTTGGTTTAGCCGATGCCGCTGATAAGTCACCTTCGGAATTGTCAGGAGGAATGCGCAAACGGGTAGGGCTTGCTCGGGCGATTGCAAGTAATCCGAAAGTTCTGCTATATGATGAGCCGACCACTGGACTGGATCCGGTCACCGCTGACTTGATTAATGAATTGATAGTAGATTTGAATAAAAAATTAAATGTTACTTCGTTGACAGTTACTCATGATATGACTTCTGCTTATAAAATTGCCAGCAGGATAATTATGTTGTATAATGGGTGTATTGAATTTGACGGAAGTCCGGATGAAATTAAAAAATGTAAGAACGAAGTTGTACAACAATTTATTAACGGGAAATCCCGTGGACCAATTAAGGTAAGGTAATGGTAACTTCAAGAAAAATAAAAACCGCCTATTTTTGTAGCGAATGCGGTGCTGAACATACCAGGTGGCAGGGGCAGTGTAAAGAATGTAACCAGTGGAATTCACTAATCGAAGAAAAAATACCGGTTAAAAAAACAGCTGTGAAATTTTCTTCAAATAGTAATGAAAAGCAAATTATTTCAAATATTAAATTGGAATCTTATGAAGGATATAAAAGTGGTATTCTTGAATTTGATAGAGTATTGGGAGGCCAGTTACTTCCGGGGATGACTGTTTTACTTGGTGGTGAACCGGGGATTGGGAAATCGACATTAATTTTGCAAGCGGCGGATGCGTATTCAAAAAACAATTTACCGGTTCTGTATATAACGGGAGAGGAATCTTTACCACAGATAAAATTACGAGCTAACCGTCTGGGTATAAAAGGGAATCTTATAACGGCTGTTAATGCTACCAACCTGGAAGAGATAACTCAGCTTATAGATTCCAATGGATATAAAATTGTTCTGATTGACTCAATTCAAACGCTTAGTTCATCAATGTTTGACTCTCCACCCGGAACAGTTGGGCAGGTCAGAGAAGCGGCTAACCAATTGATTAATTTAGCAAAGTCCAAAGCCATTGCTCTGTTTTTGATTGGTCATGTTACAAAAGATGGTATGGTTGCAGGACCCAAAGTTTTAGAGCATATGGTTGATACGGTAGTATATTTCGAGGGAGACAGTACACATCTTTATCGGATGCTTCGGGCGGCTAAAAACAGATTTGGTTCTGTCTCTGAAATTGGACTGTTCGAAATGAAATCGGAAGGATTGATTGAAGTTACGAATCCTTCGTCTATATTTCTTTCTAACCACTCCGGTGAAACCAAAGTCGGGTCAGTGGTAACTGCAATTTGTGAAGGAAGTCGGCCGATTTTAGTGGAGATTCAGGCTTTGGTAAGCTCGGCTAATTATGGCAATCCACAGCGAGTTGCCGGTGGATTTGATAATAAAAGATTAGCTTTACTCTTGGCAATTTTAGAAAAAAGATACGATTATCCGATGGCTACTCATGATGTTTTTGTTTCAATTGCCGGTGGATTGAAACTGTCAGAACCGGCGTTGGATTTGCCAATTATGGTGGCGATAGTATCATCTTTATTAAATAAACCTGTTGCACCAGATACGGTTGTAACAGGCGAAGTCGGGTTATCCGGCGAAGTACGCGGGGTATCAATGATGGATAGGCGGATTATTGAAGCGGAAAAAATGGGATTCAAAAAAGTTTTGCTTCCTTCTGTAAATAAAATTCAGGCACCGAGCAAGAAAATTGTTTTGAACGGTGTGGTTAATGTACAGGATGCCATCGAACAGGTGCTTGAATAATTCATGTCAGATACTGATAAAATTCTATCTTTATCAACGAAAGATAACCAGGCTCGTCGGGGAGAAGTTGTAACTCCTCACGGGAAATTTCAAACGCCGGCGTTTATGCCGGTTGGTACAACTGGGGCAGTGAAAGCTCTAACATCGCTGGATCTTGAGGAATGCGGTGCTGGAATAATTTTGGGTAATACATATCATCTGTATCTAAGACCAGGAACTGAAATTATAAAAAATCAGGGCGGGTTAGCATCGTTTAACGCTTGGCATAAACCGACATTAACTGATTCCGGAGGGTTTCAGGTTTTTTCTTTAAAAGATATCGCCAAAATTACCGATGAAGGAGTCGAGTTCCAGTCGCATATCGATGGTTCCCGTCATTTTTTTGATTCTAAAAAAGTAATGCAGATTCAGCATGACATCGGAGCGGATATAATTATGGCGTTTGACCAGTGTGTTCCATATCCGGCTGATAAAGGTTTGGCGATGGCTGGCGTTAATCGAACTTATGATTGGGCAAAGAAATGTAATGCTAAACATAAAGAGTTGAATGTGATGAATCAAACAAGCGTTCGCTTGTTTGGGATTGTGCAAGGTTCAGTTTACAAAGAACTGCGAACTATTTCTGCTGAGCAAATTGTTTCTCTTGATTTTCCCGGTAATGCAATCGGTGGTTTGTCGGTTGGGGAAACAAAAGAAGAGATGGAAGAGATGTTGGCATACACGATTCAATATCTTCCGGAGGACAAGCCGCGTTATCTTATGGGGGTTGGATATCCAGAAGATTTATTGATGGCTGTATCATACGGAGTCGATATGTTTGATTGTGTTTTGCCTACAAGAAATGCAAGGACAGGTTGCGTGTTTACATCGGAGGGACCAATCGTTTATCGCAATGCTGAATATTCCAATGATGACAAACCTTTGGACCCGAACTGTGATTGCAAGGTTTGTCAAAGGTACAGCCGGGCATACATCAGGCATCTTTACAATCAAAGAGAGATTACTGGGATGGTTTTGGCTTCTTATCATTCGACTTATTTCTTTCAGAATTTGATGAAAAATATTAGAAAATCAATCGAGGAAAACAGGTTTGAAGATTTCAGGAAATCTTTTTTGTCTAAGTATTTTCAAAATTAAAATATTTTGAACGGAATTAAGTATCCAAGAGTAAATCTAAAATCAGATATTCGTGCTTTTTGCAGAGTTTCAAAATAAGAAGAATTATCTAATACTGTTGTATAAATAAAATCAGTTTTAATCTCAGTAATGCCAATTTCAACAGAATAAGATCTTTTAATTCTCATCCCTAATATAAGTCTGTATCCGAGTTTATTTTTTATTTCAACTTTAGAAATATTATGATTATTTAAAAGTGAGTCTGAGGAATTTTGGCTTGGGTGAAAATTATTCATTGAATATACAATGCCAATGCCAAGGTAGCCGGTCATTTTATCTGTGCCGCGATAAGTAAAGGTCTCAAGCGATGTTACGAACGAATGCATTTTCCCCTGCGGAAAAAAATTGGAGTTGATTGTACTGTATTTATAATCAAGAGACGCTCTGACTACAATCGGATGGGAAACCATCCATTCATATTTCAAAGTAAATTCCGGTCCGGCAGTAAGAAGCGAATTGGGACCGTTAAGTCCTACAGTAACATGAATATTGGTTGGATTCAAAGTATCTTGAACAGATGGATTTAATGGATAAATAGGGAGGCTAAGCAACGAGATCAAAATTAGTGATAACATCTGTTCTCCTTAAGTTATTCTTACTTATGTACGTATAACCATCTATAAAAGTCAAAATCAATTTCATCAGAATTAATTTGTTTAAGTTAACCATTAGTATCCTAATTAGTAGTAATAAGACAATTGTAATCTTAAATAATTTTGACATGGACTGTAAGTCATTGAGTAACAAGGGAAAAATATTGTAAAATCGGTTGACAACAGACACCTAATTTATATATTTGTCGGTTATATTTCATTACTGTGAATAAATTCACAATGGTGATATTTTGCCTAAAATTAAGTGTTTTTTGAATATAGGAGATGTTACATGAGTAAAGAAAAAGTTTACAAAAATTTCATTAATGGCGAATGGGTGGATTCTAAATCAGGTGAAACTTATGAGAATCGTAACCCTGCCAATACGGATGAAATTGTGGGGGTTTTTCAAAAATCAAACGCACAGGATGTTGAGGATGCTATTAGTGCCGCCTCGGAAGCATATAAAAAATGGAGATTAGTACCGGCTCCCAAAAGAGGGGAAATCCTTTATAATATTGCTTCCAAATTGTGGGAACATAAAGAAGAGTTTTCAAGAGATATGACTCGTGAAATGGGAAAGGTTCTTAACGAAACCCGTGGTGATACCCAAGAAGCTATTGACATGACATATTATATGGCTGGCGAAGGTCGTCGGTTGTTTGGTATGACTACTCCCTCGGAGATGGAGAACAAATTCAATATGACTGTTCGTCAGCCTCTTGGTGTCTGTTCTTTTATTACACCTTGGAATTTCCCAATGGCAATCCCTTCCTGGAAAATGATGCCAGCTTTGATTTGTGGAAATACGATTGTTATTAAACCGGCTACCGATACGCCTTTGTCAGTGGTTAATCTGATGAAGATTTGTAAGGAAGAAGGAATCCCTGATGGTGTTGTCAATATGGTTACAGGTTCTGGTTCTAAACTGGGTACCCCGCTAATTCAAAATCCGGCTGTTAAAATTGTTTCATTCACAGGTTCAACTGAAATAGGCCGCAAAGTTTCAGAGTCTTGTGCCTCTACATTTAAACATGCCAGTCTGGAAATGGGCGGGAAAAATGTTCAGATTGTAATGGACGACGCTAAATTAGATTTAGCTGTTGATGGTGCTTTATGGGGTGCGTTTGGAACGACCGGTCAACGCTGTACAGCTACCAGTCGGATAGTTTGCCACAAAGATGTTGTCGATGAATTCACAAAACGAATTGTTGAACGTGTCTCAAAATTAAAAGTTGGCAATGGTCTTGATGAATCCGTAGAAATGGGACCATCAATAAGCCAATCACAACTTGATACAGTTCTAAAGTATATCGAAATTGGCAAGAAAGAAGGAGCGAAGCTCATGTCCGGTGGTGAAAGACTTACCGGAAGTGATTATGATAAAGGTTACTTTGTACAACCTACTGTTTTTGGTGGTGTTACTCAGGATATGCGTATTTGGAAAGAAGAAATTTTTGGTCCGGTACTTGGTATTGCTGTTTGTGATAATTTTAATCAAGCGATAGAAATGGCTAATGATACTCCTTATGGGCTTTCGGCTTCTATCTTTACTCAGGATGTAAATAAAGCATATACTGCTATGCGTGATGTGAATACCGGAATCTTTTATGTTAATGCCCCGACTATTGGTGCAGAAACACATCTGCCGTTTGGCGGAACTAAAGAGACTGGTAATGGTCATCGTGAAGCCTCTGCCGTTGCTTTGGATGTATTTAGCGAATGGAAATCTGTATATGTTGATTTCTCTGGTACTTTGCAAAGAGCTCAGATTGATAATCAGTAATTGAGGGTATAGATTTTGGCTCGTTGTAAATATATAAATTCACATTTGACAGGATTTTTGTTACTATATTTGATTCTGTATATCTGGAGGGCGTCTTCTATTTGAATAGCTTAAATAGAATTTGGGCTGAATGTTAAATTGTATTAAAACTTGAAACATGTGAAAATGGAGATAAATGATGGCTAAAAAGAAAATAATTATCATGGGAGCTGCCGGACGTGACTTTCATAACTTCAACGTTCTTTATCGTGATAATGCTGATGTAGAAATCGTTGCTTTTACCGCAACACAGATTCCTGATATTGATGGACGTAAGTATCCTGCTGAATTGGCTGGCAAGTTGTATCCAAAAGGAATTCCAATTTATGATGAATCTAAGCTTATTGAACTAATTGAAAAGCATAAAATTGATGAAGTAATATTCTCTTATTCTGATATTCCGTATCAATTGGTTATGGAAAAAGCGGCAATGGTTATGTCTGCCGGTGCTCGTTTTGCAGTTGAAGGCGGAGACCCGACTATGATTAAATCAACTAAGCCAGTTATTGCCGTAACAGCTGTCAGGACAGGATGTGGAAAATCTCAAACTACCCGTAAAGTAGCTGAAGTTCTACAGGCATTAGGTAAAAAAGTGGTCGCTATTCGTCATCCTATGCCTTATGGAGACTTGGCTAAACAAGCCTGCCAACGATTTGGTGCCTTGAAAGATCTTGATAAACATAAATGTACTATCGAAGAACGCGAAGAGTATGAACCTCATATTGTCAATGGTATCGTTGTTTATGCCGGTGTTGATTATGAGATGATTATTCGTGAAGCAGAAAAAGAAGCAGATGTCATTTTATGGGATGGCGGAAACAATGACATGTCATTCTATAAACCTGACTTGACAATCACTGTTGTTGACCCTCACCGCCCAGGCCACGAAATAAGTTATTATCCCGGACAAAATAATTTGTTGTTAGCTGATATTGTTGTAATCAATAAAATTGATTCAGCTGATGCTGAGAATATTGATGAAGTTCGCTCTAATATCAATGCATATAACCCGAATGCAATCGTTGTTGATGCCGCCTCTCCGGTCATGGTTGATAAACCGATGGATATCAGGGGTAAAAAAGTTTTGGTTGTGGAAGATGGACCAACTCTTACTCATGGTGAAATGCCATATGGTGCCGGTGTTGTAGCTGCTATGAAATATGGTGCCGCTGAATTAGTAGATCCCAGACCTTATACGGTGAAATCAATTACTGCTACTTTTGAAAAGTATCCGGAAATTGGTATTTTATTACCGGCTATGGGTTATGGCGATCAGCAGGTTAAAGATTTGGAAGCAACAATTAACAAAACAAAGTGTGATTTGGTTATTGTTGCTACTCCGATTGATTTGAGTCGAATAGTCAATATTAAAAAGCCGGCTGTTCGGGTGTTTTATGATTTACAAGAAATTGGAACACCTAATATCGCTGATTTATTAGATGATTTTTTCGCAAAATCTAAAGGTAAAAAGACAGCGAAAAAGAAATAAAATGAATAATAAAGGGTCGGTAATAAATACTGACCCTTTGCTTTTTTAATATTTGTAAAGGTTGTAACTGTTAATGGGTACTAATAAGACAGCTGTGATTGCGTTAGGGGGAAATGCAATTACTCGTTCTGACCAAGAAGATACGATTGCAAATCAGTTTGCCAATACCAGAAAGTCATTAGATGGTATCGTTGAATTGATTCGTAAGGGATACAATTTGGTTGTTACTCATGGTAACGGACCGCAGGTTGGCAATGAATTGTTGCGTAATGAACTTTCCCGAGGTAAGGCTCCTGTACTACCGTTGGGTGTACTGGTTGCTAATACTGAGGGTGGTATGGGGTATATGATTGAACAATCTCTACGGAATCGTTTAAAAAAAGAGGGTATCAATCGTCCGGTGGTAACTATCATAACTCAAATGATTGTTGATGAAAATGATTCAGCCATAAAAAACCCTACAAAATTTATTGGACAGTTTTATACTGAAAAAGAAGCGAAAATTTACAAAGAGACCAGGGGATGGATTTTAAAAAAAGATTCTAATCGTGGATGGCGACGAGTTGTCCCTTCACCAATACCTTTGCAAGCGGTAGAATCAGAGATGATTAAAAAATTAGTTGAAAGTGGTGCTATTGTAATTGCTGGTGGTGGTGGTGGAATTCCGGTTTATATTGATGAAAATGATAATCTGGAAGGAATCGATGCTGTTATCGATAAAGATTTTGCTTCTGCCGTAATAGCCAAGGAAATTGGAGCGGAAATACTGGCAATATTAACTTCGGTAGAAAAAGTTGCAGTTAACTTTGGTAAAGAAAATCAACAAAACATAGACACTATCAAACTAAAAGATTTGATAGCTTATAATAATGATGGTCATTTTCCTGCTGGGTCGATGGGTCCTAAAATTAATTCAGCGATAAAATTTCTGGAAAACGGCGGTAAGTTGGTAACGATAACCTCTTTGGAGAATGCGGCGATAGCGATTGATGGAAATGCTGGTACAAGAATTACACCTAACTGACATGAGTAAACTCACTCAAGATACAGTTAATGAAATTTTGAAATATGGGAAGATTTACGAAGTTGGGGGTACGGTTAGGGATAAGTATATGGACAGGACACCAGTTTCAAAAGATTATGATTATCTTGTTACTGGTATTTCATATGAAAAACTCACTAACATTCTTAAAGAGTATGGTAAATTAAATCTCGTTGGACAGAGTTTTGGCGTGATTAAATTCACTCAGTTTATTGACGGAAAACCGCATACTTTTGATATCGCTCTACCCAGAACAGAATATTCAATAGGTTCCGGACATAAAGAATTTGATGTTGTTTTTAATCCGTCAATCAGTGTTGAAGAAGATTTAAGACGTAGAGACTTTACCGTAAATGCTATGGCACTTGATTTAAGCGGTGGGGTATTAATTGACCCGCTTGGCGGGATAAATGATTTAAATAAAAAATCAATTAAGATTGTATATCCTGATTCTTTCAAAGATGACCCATTGCGGATGCTTCGAGCTGTACAATTTGTCGCACGATTCGGATTTGAAATAGAGGCTGATACTTTTGAATCGATGAAAACTTATGCCTCATTGATTACCACTGTTTCTCCAGAGAGGATAGCGGAAGAGCTGAATAAACTTTTAGAATTATCCGACAAACCATCGATTGGCTTCAGATTGATGGAAAAATCAGGGTTGCTAAATGAAATTTTACCGGAGTTAGTTAATTGTATTGGTGTTGAGCAACCGGGGACATATCATGCTTATGATGTTTATGAACATACTCTTCGAATTATAGATGAATGTCCAAAAGATATTGGTTTAAGGTTGGCAGCACTTTTTCATGATATAAATAAACCGCAATGCAAGCGGATTGTAGATAAGGGTGCTTCATTTTACGGACATGATACTTTCGGAGCCAGAACAGCTAAGAGAGTTTTAAATAGATTACGATATTCGAATGAACTAATAAGAAAAGTTGAAATTCTGATAGAAAGACATATGTTTCCAACCGATGTTACCGATAAGGGACTGCGTCGCTTAATAAGAAAAACTACTGTTGAATTTATATTTGATCTGCTTGAATTGCGTCGTGCTGATACTATCGCTCAGGGTACGGGTTTATCAAATGAGGATGTTGATATATTTGAGAAGAGAGTTCGTGACGAGCTTGAGAAAAAACCTCCTTTTGGATTTAGTGACCTTGCTCTAAACGGCAACGACCTGATGGAATTATATCAATTATCGGAAGGACCTTTAATTGGCGAGGTTTTAAATTATCTGATGGAAAAAGTTTTGGATTATCCTGAAGATAATACAAAAAATAAATTAATTGAATATACAGATGAATTTATTAATAATAAAAACGACAAAGGATAAAATATGAAGGTTCACGAGTACCAAGCTAAAGAGGTTTTTGATGCTGCAGGTATTCCGGTCCCCCCCGGTAAGGTTGTTACTAATCCTGTAGATGCTTATGATTTGGCTGTCGAATATGCAAAACCTGTAATGGTTAAATCACAGGTTCATGTTGGAGGACGCGGAAAAGCGGGTGGTATTAAGTATGCGGAGACACCGGAAGCGGCAAAGGTTTTGGCGCAGAAAATTATCGGGATGGATATTAAAGGTTTGACTGTTAAGAAAGTGCTTGTAACAGTAGCTGAAGATATTATTACCGAATCTTATGTTGGCATAATTTTGGATAGAGCCACAAAGCAACCGGTTATTATGGTCTCATCAGCTGGTGGTGTGGATATCGAAGAGGTAGCCGCAAAAACTCCTCATAAGATTTCCAAGTTGCATGTTGATCCGGTTGTAGGGCTCAAATATTATCAGGCAAGAAATCTGGCTTATAAACTTTATAGGGAGCCTTCACAGGTTAAAAAAGCTACAGATATTATTCTTAAATTATATGATGTTTTTTGGAATGTAGATGCATCTCTGGTTGAAATAAATCCGCTTATTACAAATACTGCAGGTGAGGTGGTTGCTATTGATGCTAAATTAAATATTGATGACAATGCTCTTTACCGCCAAAAAGCAATTGCAGAGATGAGAGATATTGATTCAGAAGACCCGTCTGAGGTCGAAGCAAGAGAAGGTGATTTGTCGTTTGTGAAGCTGGACGGAAATATCGGTTGTATTGTAAATGGTGCCGGACTTGCTATGACAACTATGGATTTAGTTAAACGCTACGGTGGAGACCCTGCTAACTTTTTGGATATCGGCGGGTCATCTAATCCGCAAAAAGTTGTTACAGCTATGAAAATTATTCTATCTGACCCGAAAGTGGAAGCAATCTTGATTAATATTTTTGGTGGTATTACTCGTTGTGATGATGTTGCAAATGGAATTGTTGCGGCATTTAAAGAATTAAAGCCGAATGTTCCGGTTGTTGTTAGATTAACTGGAACCAACGAAGAAAAAGCGAAGCAGATTCTGAAAAAAGTTAATTTGCCTTTTGGTGATACCTTGGATGATGTTGTGAAAAAAGCTATTGAACTTGGCAAAGTTGAAGTGAAATAAGTGAGGATAGAAAATGTCAGTATTTATTAATAAAAAAACAAAATTGATTGTACAGGGAATTACCGGTAGGGATGGTTCATTTCATGCTGAGCAAATGAAAGAATACGGAACTAATGTAGTTGGTGGTGTAACTCCCGGTAAAGGCGGCAGTAAAGTTGCTGGAATTCCGGTTTTTAATACGGTTGAAGATGCTGTTAGTGAAACAGGAGCTAATACTTCAGTTATTTACGTTCCACCAGCATTTGCCGTGGATGCTATTTTTGAAGCAGTTGGTTCCGGAATAAAATTAGTGGTTTGTATTACTGAAGGTGTTCCGGCAAATGAAATGATGAAGGTTTATCCTTTTGTAAAATCAAAAGGAGCTCGTCTGATAGGTCCAAATTGTCCAGGGCTGATTAGCCCAGGGGAATCAAAAGTTGGTATTATGCCGGGTTCGATTGTTAAAAAAGGGAATGTCGGCGTTGTTTCCCGTAGCGGAACGTTGACTTATGAAGCTATTTGGGCACTAACCAGTAATAATATGGGGCAATCCACTTGTATCGGTATTGGTGGAGACCAAGTGATTGGAACTAATTTTATTGATTGTCTGGAAGCTTTTGAAGCTGATAGATCGACCAAGGCGATTGTTATGCTTGGTGAAATTGGTGGTACCGATGAAGAAGATGCCGCAAAGTATGTTAAAAAGTATGTTACTAAACCGGTTGTAAGTTTTATAGCCGGTCAGGCGGCTCCTCCCGGGAAAAGAATGGGACATGCCGGAGCTATTATTTCGGGTGGTACGGGAACAGCTAAAGAGAAGATTGCTGCTCTAAATAAAGTGGGAATTCCTGTTGCTGGTTCACCGATTGAAATACCTGGACTGATAAAAGAGTTGATGAAGGGTAACAAGAAAACTGTAAAGAAAACTGCCGCTAAGAAAGTGGCTAAAAAGAAAACAACAAATAAGAAAAAGAAATAATTTAATACTATAGACTCTTGAGGATATAAATGAGTGATTCAAAAATGGCAGGTGATAAAAAGCCTGCTGTAAAATCAAAATATGATTATTCAAATGGTCCTATGCCATTGGAAATTAATCTTACGTGGTGCAAAGCCTGTAACCTTTGCATTGCAATGTGCCCGACTCAGGTGTTTGAACCGGATCGGGATGGCAAACCTGTTCAGGTTAGACCTGAAAGTTGTACTCAATGTACAATATGTTGGGTCCATTGTCCTGATTTTGCAATAACCTCTAATTATAAATAAGGATAAAGGCAAATGGCTGAAAAAAAGAAAAAAATGCTTCAGGGTAATGCCGCTTGCGTAGAAGGTGCAATATATTCAGGATTGACATTCTTTGCAGGATATCCTATTACTCCTTCGACAGAAATTGCTGAAGGATGTTCAAAGGAATTACCTAAAATAGGTGGACGTTTTATTCAAATGGAAGACGAAATAGGTTCAATCGCAGCAGTAATTGGATCATCTATTTCAGGGCGGAAATCTATGACTGCTACTTCAGGTCCCGGATATTCGTTGATGGTTGAAAATATTGGTTATGCATATATGACTGAAACTCCATGCGTGGTTGTTAATGTGCAACGAGGTGGACCTTCAACTGGTTTGCCGACTAAAATCGGACAGTCTGATACTATGCAAGCTCGCTGGGGATCGCATGGTGATTATACTGCTATAGCAGTTGCTCCTTCAACAGTTGAAGAGTGTCTGACTGAAACTATTCGTGCTTTTAATTTAGCAGAAAGATTTCATACTCCTGTAACAGTTCTAATGGATGAAGTAATTGGTCATATGCGTGAAATTATTCCAATCCCAGAACCGGGAGAAATTGAAATTATCAATAGAAAAAGACCTACTTGTAAGCCGGAAGATTTTATTCCTTATGAAATGACTGAAAATCTTGTTTCGCCGATAGCCGGATATGGAAAAGGATATCGTTTTCATGTTACCGGTTTAACTCATGATACAATGGGTTTTTCTACAAATAATCCTGATGAAATATTTCCCAAGCTTGATAAACTTAGAAATAAAATCATGAATTATCAAGATGAGATTACTAAGTTTCGTTTGGAAATGGTTGACGATGCAGAAATTATTATAATTACTTATGGAACTGCGGCAAGGGCGGCATTACAGGCGGCATCGATTGCCAGAGAAGCAGGAGTAAAGGTTGGTGTTATTCAATTATACACGATTTGGCCATTCCCTGATAAAGAAATTTTTGAATTATGCTCAAAGGCTAATAAAGTTATTGTAGGCGAGTTAAACATGGGGCAGGTAGTTAATGAAGTTAAGCGTGTTTTGCCTAATGATAAAGAAATACATTCATTACTCAGGTACGATGGAGAAATTCTAACTCCGATGCAAATGCTTGCAAAACTAGAGGAGGTGCTCTAATGGCTACAGCTGTAAAACAAAAGTCTGATGTTTTTGTGCACTACCTTAGACCTAAGAAAAAATTCCCAAGTGTTTGGTGTCCTGGATGCGGTAATGGGATTGTTATGGGTGCTCTAATTAGAGCGATTGACAAACTGGGTTATGAGAAAGATAACATTGCTATGATTTCCGGTATTGGTTGTTCCAGTCGTTTGCCTATTTATTTGGATTTTCATACGCTTCATGCAACGCATGGCAGGGCTTTGCCTTTTGCTACTGGTGTAAAATTTGCTCAACCTAAAATGAAAGTTATTGTTATAACTGGTGATGGTGATGCTTTGGCTATTGGTGGTAATCATTTTATTCATAGTTGCCGGAGAAATATTGATATCACAGCTATTCTTATAAACAACAATATTTATGGAATGACCGGAGGGCAGGCATCTCCTACTACTCCTTCCAATTCATTTGCGACAACTGCACCTTATGGAAATATTGAGAAGCATTTTGATCCTTGCGGGTTAGCTATCGGTGCAGGAGCCAGTCATGTTTCAAGGAGTACAGTCTATCATGCTACTCATATGGAAAGAATGATTTCCGAGGCTCTTGAGCATAAAGGTTTTTCTTTGGTGGAAGCCATTTCAAATTGCCATACTTATTTCGGTCGCTTGAATCGTGAAGGAGATGCAACGGCTATGATTCAGACATTCAAAGAAAAATCAGTAATGGTAGCCAAGGCTAAAAGGATGACGGATGAAGAATTAGAGGGTAAATATATTATTGGAAATCTTCATAATAATGAAATTGAAACCGAGTTCTGCGATGAATATCAACGATTAGTAGATTCACAGCAGGTAAAGTGAGGTATTGTAATGACTAAATTATTAGATAAAATTGAAGTCCCTCAGGATCGGTTTGAACTTCGTCTTTCCGGTTCCGGTGGACAGGGGATGATTTTTGCTTCAGTAATTCTTGGAGAAGCTATTGGATTGGCTGAGGGGAAGAATGTAGTGCAATCTCAATCTTATGGTCCTGAAGCTCGTGGCGGTGCTTCAAAATCAGATGTTGTTGTTTCTGCTAATGAAATATTTTATCCAAAAGCGATGAAATTAGACCTGTTGTTAGCAATGACTCAGGAATCAATGGATAAATATTATGGTGACTTAAAAGAAGATGGCATTTTAATTGTTGATACTTCATTGGTAACAGAAATACCAACCGACAAATATTATGGTTTTGAATTTACTCGCTTGGCAAGACATGAAATTGGGCATATTATGGTGGCTAATGTTATAGCTTTAGGAGCAATTGCAGGAGCAACTGGAATTGTCTCTTTAGAATCTGTAACTAATGCCGTAATAGCCAGAGCACCTAAAGGAACAGAAGATAAAAACCGCAAGGCGGTTAAACTTGGATATGATGAAGCGTTGAAACTTAAAGAAAAAAATAAATAAACGGAGAAATAATTTGAGTAAAACTCTTCTGATGATTAAACCGGATGCTACCGAGAGAAAGCTTATCGGGCATATTATAAACAGGCTTGAAAAAGCACGGTTTGATATTGTCAAAATGAAAATTACCAGATTAACCGAAAAAGATGCTCGACGGTTTTATGCTGTGCATGAAGGGAAACCATTTCTTAACGATCTGGTAGCTTTTATGACATCCGGTTCTATTGTAGCTATTTGGCTCGAAAAAGATAATGCGGTAGAAGATCTTCGCACTCTTATCGGCGCTACAAATCCGGAAAAAGCCGCTTGTGGAACTATCCGGTGGGAGATTGGATTGAATATTGAAAAGAATTCTGTGCATGCATCGGATTCCGATGAAAATGCAGAGATTGAAACTGCTTTTCATTTTGCATGATAAGGAATCAATTAGTAAGTGAATAGGTGTTACTGATGGATGTTGAAGTTGATTATGACGGGTCTAAGATGAATTTGTCTTTTCCTGCTCAAGTTGTGGTTGAACAGTATCGACCAGCTAAAGCAGATTGCCCGTTTACTTATGAAGACTACAAAGACCTATTTTACCGTCACGAGGGGGGTGAATATCTGAAATCGAATGCTCCTCTTTTTGTAGTCAATGATGTCCATAGAAATACTCCAACAGCACTGATTTTAAGTTGGTTTAATAAAATTGATTCTTCACTTTTAAAACGAGCTAAATTTTTGATTGCTACCGGAACCCATAAACCTCCTGATACTATTCAACACAAAAAGATTTTTGGAGATTTGTTTGAACAAATAAAGGGAAATATATCTGTTCATGATACCTATGACTTAAGTGGTATGAAAAAAATTGGGCAGGATCAATTCGGCGAGGACGTATTTCTTAATTCTCTTTTATTTGAACATGATAAAATAATTGTAATTAATTCAGTCGAACCTCATTATTTTGCCGGTTACTCAGGAGGCAGGAAATCATTTTTTCCGGGTTTGACTGATTTTAAAACTATCGAACGAAATCATAATTTAGCGAATTCATTAGAATCGCAACCAACCAGATTATCAGGTAACCCTATGGCGGAGCATCTGGAAAATCTTACTTCTCTATTTGATACCAGTAATATTTTTTCTGTTCAAATTGTTTTTGATGCTGATAAAAAAATTGCCGGAATTACAATGGGAGATTTAAAAAAATCATTTATAGATGGAATTAAGATTGCTGAGAAATATTGCATTCAGACAACTACTAAGAAGTATGACTGTATCTTTTCGGTTTTATCACCTCCTTTGGATAGAAGTTTATATCAGATTCAAAAGGGAGTAGAGAATGTACGCACAGTGTTAAATAAAAACGGTTCTGTTGTACTTATCTCTGCCTGTAACGATGGAATCGGTTCTGATAAATTTTATAAATTGTCAGATGAGTGGGATAAAGAAAAAAATTGTCATAAATCCGGTTTGGTTAAATTTGGCTCGCATAAGCTGTCCAGAGTAAATGCTATGTCAAAAGAGTATTTTGTCGGTATTTTTTCAAAATTAGAGGAAACGATTGTTGAGCATGTCTTTTATAAGGCTGTAAGTAATTTAGGTGAATTTATTGAACAAAATATAAAGCCTGCAATGCGGGTAGCTATTGTTCATGACTCTGGAAATGTAGTATTTAAATATAAACACTAACTTAATTTTTAATTTATTTTACGGAGGAAAAGATGAATAAGAAAATTGCTGTAATTGGTGCCGGTAATGTTGGGGCAACATGTGCGATGTATTTGGCTGAGGCAAATATGGCTGATGTCGTTCTGATCGATATTTTAAAAGGTGTTCCAGACGGCAAAGGGCTTGATCTTACTCAAGCTGGTCCTGTTCGCGGTTACAATGCAATGGTAAAAGGAAGTAGCAGGTTTTCGGATTTAAAAGGTGCTGATATAGTTATTATGACAGCTGGTTTGGCTCGTAAACCTGGTATGTCACGTGAAGACCTTCTGGCAAAAAATGCTGCCATTATAAAATCTTGTGGTAAAGAAATTAAAAAATATGCTCCTAAGAGTTTTGTTATCGTTGTTTCTAATCCGCTTGATCTCATGACTTTTCATATGCAGAAAGTAACTGGTTTTCCGAAAAATCGTGTGTTTGGACAAGCCGGAATACTTGACTCAACCCGATTCAGAGCCTTTATCTCGATGGAACTCGGTGTTGCCATGACAGATACTCAGACGATGGTTCTCGGTGGACATGGTGATACGATGGTTCCGTTAACCAAATATACCACGGTTTCCGGTATCCCTGTTGGTGAACTTATTGAAAAGAAAAAATTAGATGAAATGGTTGAACGTACCCGTATGGGCGGTGGCGAAATTGTTAAACTTCTTGGTACTGGTTCAGCTTATTATGCTCCTGCGGCTGCCTCGGTTGATATGTGCAAAGCGGTATTCAACGATGAAAAAAGAGTTATTGCCGCTTCTGCTTATTTAACTGGTCAATTCGGTATCAAAGATATCTATATTGGTGTTCCGGTTATTATTGGCGCCAAAGGTGTTGAAAAAATTATTGAACTAAAACTTAGTAAATCAGACTTGAATGCTCTAAAAGGTTCAGCGTCAACTTATAAAAAGCATCTTAAAGAACTTGGATATAAGTAAGGAGAATTAAGTGGCTAAGTATAAACATATTGTTGTGCCTGCTGACGGTAAGCAAGTTACTGTAAAAAACAAGAAATTATCTATTCCGGATAAACCGATTATTCCTTTTATCGAAGGGGATGGTATTGGTCCTGACATTATGAAAGCAACCATACGGGTCGTTGATGCCGCGGTTGAAAAAACTTTCAAAGGTAAGAAAAAGATTGCCTGGATGGAAGTTTATGCCGGTGAAAAAGCAAACACTCTGTACAAAGAGTGGTTGCCCAAAGAAACAATTGCAACGATTAAAAAACATCTGATAGCTCTCAAAGGACCGCTTACAACTCCGATTGGCGGCGGTTTTAGATCTTTGAACGTTTCTCTTCGCCAGATTTTAAATTTGTATGCCTGTGTGCGTCCGGTGAATTATTTTAAGGGTGTTGGATCGCCGGTTGTACATCCAGAAAAAATGGATGTGGTTATATATCGTGAAAACACTGAAGATGTTTATGCCGGTATTGAATGGAAAAAAGGATCCAAAGATGTTAAGAAGGTGATTAACTGGCTTAACAAAAATATGGGTACGACTATTCGTTCTGATAGTGGTATTGGTATTAAACCAATTTCTATAACCGGAACTAAACAATTGGTTCGCAAAGCAATTCAGTATGCGATAGATAAAAAACGTTCTTCGGTTACATTGGTGCATAAAGGTAATATTATGAAATATACCGAAGGTGCTTTTCGTGACTGGGGTTATGATTTAGCTAAAAAAGAATTCCGCAACAAAATCGTAACAGAGGATGAACTTTGGGATAAGTACAAAGGTAAAATGCCTAAAGGTAAAATCCTTATCAAAGATCGTATTGCTGACTCAATGTTTCAGCAGATTTTGACTCGTCCGTCTGAATACGATGTTGTTGCAACACCTAATTTAAATGGTGATTATCTCTCCGATGCTTGTGCGGCTCAGGTCGGTGGACTTGGAATGGCACCGGGAGCTAATATTGGTGATTATATCGGACTGTTTGAAGCTACTCATGGAACAGCTCCGAAATATGCTGATAAAGATGTTATCAATCCTGGCTCAGTCATATTGTCAGCAGTTATGATGCTTGATTATATGGGTTGGGACAAAGCTGGTATCATGATTACTAAAGCGATGCAGAAAACGATTGATAAGAAAACTGTTACTTATGATTTGGAACGACAGATGAAAGGTGCCAAGAAAATTGGTACAACTGATTTTGCCACCCAAATCATCAAAAACATGAAGTGATATAGTCACTTTGATGCTTCGCACTTAGCGAAAATTTGTGATGATATTTCTTTGTAGGTCAGTCCGCTAATGGCGGACTGACTTTTTTTCAGAAATACCAGGTTTTGCTTATCAATAACTTGTGGGCGGTTCGCCGTGGCGAACCCTCGTCTGCCCCATCATTCATCATGAAAGATGTCAAAACCTGCCAATGGCTGACTGTGAGCCACAGGGGTTTTAACCTCTACTCTTTGCTTTTTTTTGTTAATGTGCCGGGTCACAATCCGCCTCAGTAAACTTTC
>JAYEHE010000007.1:0-6506 GCA_034659415.1 Candidatus Zixiibacteriota bacterium
ACCAACTGAACTAAGTGTTTTTTTGTGCCTCTTATTAGCTTATATTTTCCTATATCTAAATGCATTTATTGATTTTAATATCAAAATAACTGCAAAGCCTGTCATCGTTGCCAAAACCGCTCCCATCATCCCATAAATGGGTACCATTATAAAATTAGATATTAATGCCACCATCAAAGCAATTAGAGTTGAAAATATAATCGAAAAATCCATTTTCCTAACAAATAAACTGTAATGAGGTATATAACTAATGGCTAGTAGAGAAGTGTTAATTAACATCAAATAAAATATATTTAGATTATCATTGAAAATTTCTTTATTTACTAATTTTAAAACAGGTTTTATTAATATAAGTTCTCCAATTATTAAAATGACAAGACCGAGAATAATTCCTTTCATCATTTTCCGCATTGATAATTTATATTGCTCAAAATCTTTTTTTTGAAAAGATTCTATTAGTTTTGGATAGATAATCATTATAACTCCAGTAAATATTGCAACCTGAGCTACATTAGCAATATTGAAAAAAAAAGTAAAAACGCCTACTTCAGCTTCACTATAATAGATTTTCAAAAATATCCGATCAAGATGTTGCATAGTGACAAAAGCTAAAGTTGAAACTAAAAGAGGAAGTGAAATACTGATCCCTTTTTTGATTCGTCCCCAATCAACCGATTTCTCAAATATAATATTCCATGGCAATTTTCGTAAAGCACAACAAGCTAAGATAATACTCAAAATTATTCCGACTAACCACCCAAACCATATTGTGGGAAGCTCCCGTAAATCAGGCTCTTCAATCAAAAAGTAAATAATTATATAAACCCAAAAACCAGTACGGAAAAATAAAGACAAATTCGCTACGGCAGATTTTGAAAGTACTACTAAAATTCGGTTTAGTTCTTCGGAAAAATGCTCAAAAATAAATATCAAATAAAACCAGAGCATATATTTCCAAGGAAGAATTTCAACTATAAAGAAAATACTCAATAGTGGCAAAAAAAACAGATAGGACAACAAGTGTAGAACAAACTGATCTTTTATATAGTAAACATATTGCGAGCTGTTTACAGCTAAAATTTCACGAGCGTTAAAATGGTAAAAATCCAGCCCAACCAGAATTGTTGAAATAGATATACTCAGATTCATAAGCCCCCAAATCCCAAGTTCCTCAGGTGATAATAGACGCGCCATTACAAACATCAGAAAAAATTTACTTACTAATGATATTCCGCGAAGAGTTAAATTTGTAAAGCTATTTTTAACCATATTTGAATTTAATAGGTTTTCATGAATTATTATAAATTTTTGATAGAGTATATTTCATCTGATAAATTTTTAATTTCAGTTTTTTTAGTCTCCCCTGTTAGAACCAACAGGAAATCAACTTCCATATTATCTGCTAACTTCTTGTCTGTATATAACCTGTCCCCTATCACCAATATTTCTTCTTTTGAATAATCAGCTAAAAATGGTACAATCATCCCTGTATCAGGTTTTCCCAAAATTAGTTCAGGATAACGATTAGTAGCTGTAAATAACATTTCTACAAAACTTCCGACATCCGGAATCATACCCTTTTCAGTAGGACAAACCTTATCACGATGAGTGACTATATATCGCACCGGATAATTCTGCAAAACAAAAGCGGCATTTTTCATTTTTTCATAAGTAAGTTCATTATCATAAGTAACAACCAATGCATCTGCATTTTTGAAATCAGTTGTGAAATTTGTTGTACTGAGTGATTTTTTAAAAAATTTTGTGATTTTTGTGTTTGCCAAAAGAAAAACTGATTCAAATTTATTTTCTTTTATTATGCTTACTGCTTGAAGTAATGGACTGATTATTTGATTAACTTTGATATTTAACCCAAAACCATGTAACTTTTCTACATACTCATCCGGTGTGTGCGAAGTATTATTAGTAATGAAAAAGAACTGTTTGGTATCTTTATACTTATTTATAAAATCAACCGATGGTTGTATTGGTTGTTCGCCTAAAAAAACGGTTCCATCCAAATCCATCACGATACATTTTTTACAATCTACTAATTCTTTTAACTTAAATTTATTCACTTGCCTCACTCTATTTTAAAAGGAGAATCTGGATCCTGCTCGTAGCGAATTTCATCAATTTCACCATCTCTCCCCTGCCCTTTGTATAATTGATTCG
This sequence comes from Candidatus Zixiibacteriota bacterium, assembly GCA_034659415.1. Classification (GTDB taxonomy): domain Bacteria; phylum Zixibacteria; class MSB-5A5; order GN15; family FEB-12; genus QNAD01. The sequence goes on from JAYEHE010000007.1 coordinate 2,176, forward strand.
GAATGTTTATAATTATCCCCTGATGATTTCCAATATTTTTATAGCCATGGACTATCCCTTTGGGAATTATAACTCTTACAAGTTTCTGGTTATGGATTTTGATAATATCTTTTTGTTGAAAAGTTTTTGACTCAGGACGATTATCCCAGAGATAAAGTTCAAATTCAGACAAACCTAAGAAAATAAAAATATCTGTTTGACATCGGTGTTCATGCGGACCCCGTTGCATCCCTGGTTCGGTCATCGATATATAACCCATCTGTGGCAATTTTTCCTTACCTAATTTATCCTGCCTGAAAAATTCGGACAGCCATCCTCTTTTATCAGAATATGATTCTAATTCCATAATCTGGACATCTGCTATCTTACATTGCATTGAGTAAATTCTCTCGGTTTAAATCCAAAAATTCAATCAAGGCTGTTTCAGATGATTTCATAATATTAAATCCACGGTCATTTAATTTTTTATTTTCCAGGCACGAATACATAGGTCTTAGTGCGTCATGTTTTCTATCAGACAATAAACATGGTTTAATTTTTGTATTAATATTATAATAATCAAAAATCATTTTAGTCATCTCATATCTACTAACTTTTCCTTGACTACTACAATGTACGACACCAGTAATCTTATTTTCAAGAATTATTTTGGTTTGTGCGACAATTTCAGAAACAGAAGTAGGACTTCCTATTTGATTATTAACTATTGGCAAAACCACATTTGTTTTATTCGCTTTTAAACCACTTTTTATTATTAACTTCAAAAAATTATCACGATACATTCCGTATAACCATGATACTCTAAGAATAGAATATTTTATTAAGGACTGTTGAATGATTTTTTCAGCGTTGAGTTTTGTCTCTCCATAATAGTTTATTGGTTGTGGCTTATCGGTTTCAATATATGGAGAAGATTTCTCTCCATCAAAGACATAATCCGTAGAATAAGTCAAATAATGACAATTATATTTCTGACACTCATTTACAATATTTTTAGTTCCAACAAAATTAACTGTATTTGCTTTTTCTCTCTCGATTTCACAACGGTCAACGTCGGTAAATCCTGCAGCATTGATTACAATATCAGGCTTAATAGATTCAAATGTTTCTTTTACATGAGAGACATTCGTTATATCACACTCATCGTGCGACGGACTTATAACTGCATTTGAATGTCGGAAGTTTTGATATAGCTCATTCCCCAATAATCCGTTTTTTCCAAAAAGCAATATCTTATTTTTTTTCATAAAATTGATTGGCAAATTGTTCATGATAAGTTCGATAATCACTTTGTGGCATCTGTTCTATTAGTGCTCTTAATTGTATTTTATCAATTATTTTCTTTCGTGCTACTAACTCTTCGAGACAAGCAAATTTTCTCCCTTTTTCTTTTTCAACTTTCGCTATAAATTCTCCTGCTTCCAACAAAGATTCAAAAGTTCCCGTATCAAGCCATTTAATGTGATCTTCTAACATTATCAATTTCATCTTTTTTTTATCTATATAAGCATTGTTAATATCAGTTATTTCATATTCTTCACGAACCGATTTCTTTAGAGTTTTCGCAATCTCCATAACTTGAGAATCATAAACATATAATCCGGTTACAACAAAATTAGATTTTGGATTTTTAGGTTTTTCTTCAACCTGCACAACTTTCCTGTCATTGTTAAATTCAATTACCCCATATCGTTCTGGATTGTGAACTTGGCATCCAAAAATTAGTCCACCATCTTCATATGAATTTATAATGCCCTTATAATCTAAGTCCCCATAAAATATGTTATCTCCTAAAATTAACATAACATTATCGTTCTCAATAAAGTTTTCCGCTAAAATAAAAGCCTGAGCGATTCCCTCCGGTCTGATTTGAATTTCATAACTGATTTTTATTCCTAATTGATTACCATTTAAAAACATTTTTTCAAACTGAGGTAAGTCCTGAGGAGTAGAGATTATCAATATCTCAGTGATTCCAAAATTTATAAGGGTTGATATTGGATAATTTATTAATGGTTTGTTATAGACAGGAAGTAATTGCTTACAGGAAGTTTGTGTAATTGGGAAAAGCCTGCTACCTGTGCCTCCGGCTAATACAATTCCCTTTAGCTTTTTTTTAGTTTTCATATTTAATATATTAAATATACATTTTAAATATCAAATTACAACAATTGCTTTATTAAAATGCTTACAATCCTTTTAGATGTTTCTCCATCCCAAAATTCAGGTATGGTCCCTTCTGGGTAATTACCCTCAATGATATCATCTATAATTTGAAAAAATTTACCATTTAAATCCCAACAAAGAATATTGGTACCTTGAATAATTGTTATCAACTGCTCTGTAGTTTCTCTTAATGTTATACAAGGGATTTTCAAATAAGTTGTATCAGCTTGAATTCCTCCACTATCGGTTATCACAAAATTTGAATTCATAATCAATTTTAAAAAGTCATGATAGCCTACAGGGGAAATTATTTTAATCTTATTATTTTTGAAATTATCAAATAATTTATGCTCTTTAATGCTTTTCATCGTTCGCGGATGGCAAGGAAATATAACCGTATATCTTTCACTTATTTTTGTTATAGACTCAAATATTCTATTCAGTGATTCCTTGGAATCCACATTTATAGGCCTATGCAATGTTAACAGCACATAATTTTCTAATGGTAGAGATAATTTTTTGTGTATTGATGATTGATTGGCTAATTTAAGATTCGCTATCAATGAATCAATCATAATATTGCCAACTAAAAATATTTTCTCTTGAGATAGACCTTCATTTTTTAGATTATCAACTCCAGCCGGTTCCGAGACAAACAAATAATCAGACAATCTGTCAGTTACTATGCGATTGATTTCTTCTGGCATTTCATTATCAAATGAACGTAATCCTGCTTCCACATGAGCCAGCTTAATATTCAATTTTGATGCCACCAAAGCGGCTGACACAGTTGAATTAACATCACCATAGACAATAATCAAATCAGGTTTGAGCTTAACAAACTGTCTTTCTAATTTGATCATTATTTGTCCGGTTTGCTCAGCATGTGTTCCTGATCCTACTTCAAGATTTATAATATCTTTTGAAAGTTTTAAGTCATTAAAAAATATATCTGACAAATTGATATCATAATGCTGACCGGTATGGATTAAAATATTTTCAAATTCTGAATTATGTTTTTCAAGCTCAGCAAATAAAGGAGCTACTTTTATAAAGTTTGGCCGGGTTCCAACAATATGAACTATTCTTTTCAAAGAAATAGAAGTTTTCATCGCTTAGAGTAAACCTTCTCATAATAATTAAGATAATCGCCGGAAATACAATTTTCAAGCCAGCTTTGATTACTTATATACCAACCAACACAGTTTTTAAGCCCATCGTTTAAATTTGTTTGAACTGACCAATTTAATTCATTTGCTATCTTAGAAGAATCAAGAGCATACCTAAAATCATGCCCAGGACGATCTTTTATAAATTTAATCAGAGATTTTGAGTTTTTACTGATTCCTTTATTATCTATTATTTCACACAATGATTCTACTAATTTTAAATTAGTTGTAAGATTACCGCTGGCAATATTATAAATTTCACCACTTTTTCCTTTATGAAACAACATATCGATTGCCCGACAATGGTCAGTCACAAATAACCAATCTCGTTCTTGTTTCCCATTTCCGTATATTGGGATTTCTTTTTTGTGTATAATATTATTTATAACTAATGGAATTAATTTTTCGGGAAATTGCAATGGTCCGTAATTATTGGTACAGTTGCTAATTACAACATCAAGACCATAAGTTTTATTATATGCTCTCACAAGATGATCACTTGAGGCTTTAGCTGCGGCGTACGGCGATGATGGATTATATGCACTGAGTTCAGTAGCAAAATCTGTTTCAATTGAACCATAAACTTCATCAGTAGAAATGTGATAAAACCGAAACGAGCTGTTTTTGTCTCTCAAAATTTGGGATAATTCCAATAAATTAAAAGTACCAATAATATTAGTATTGATAAACTGTTCAGGGCTAATAATAGATCTATCAACATGCGTCTCAGCCGCCAAATGAATCAACCCGTCAAATTGATATTTTTCAAACAAACTCCCAAGATTATCTTTGTTGGCGATATCTACTTTTTCAAAATGATAATTTTGGTTATCTTCAATAGAACTTAAGTTTGATAGATTACCTGCATAAGTTAAACAATCTATATTTACAAATTCATATTCAGGGTATTTGCTTATTAGGTACAGAATTAAATTTGAACCGATAAAGCCAGCTCCACCAGTTATAGCTATACATTTTTCATATTGATTCGATGGT
>JAYEHE010000008.1:0-22698 GCA_034659415.1 Candidatus Zixiibacteriota bacterium
TTTTATTAGTTATTGAAACACTATTATTTAACGTTTTTTCAAGCTTTTTGTTTAGCATACGAGTTGAATAGGTATAAATTTTTTTTATTTGTGGGAATATTAGTTTTATTTCGATTTTGCTAATGATTTTCCAGCGATATCATCGGTAATATTATTTATCCAAATCGATGTAAGTTGTGAATTGCTATTAACTTCTAATACAATGTCAGTAGCTATAAAATAACTATCAACGCTATGTTCTTTAAACCATTCTATTTTAAGAATTGTATTGTTATGATTTGTTAGTAATTTTGGGGTTACAATAGATTGTCGAAAATCTAATATTCTTATATCTGCTTTATTAGCATTATGCGGAAATTTGATATTTTCAGTAACCAGCCAACTCTTTTTGGGGGAATGTAATTCTATAAATAAGATTTTCCCATTTTGGTCAGTGTCAATTCTGAAATTATCACATTCTAAAGATGAAAAGAATTGGTTTTTGCTGTTGGTATGGGAAGTTGTTATCTGAAGAGTGCTTTCTTCGACTTGATAAAAACCCCCTCCTTTGAGAAGCTCTTCAAAGAGGGGGTAAATTTTAACATTTATTTTATCGAGAAGCATTTATTTTAAGTCTTTAAGTCTCTCTTTTGCTTGCTGTGCTTCTAATGTCCCAGGGTAGTCTTTTACCAGTAATTTATAAAATTCTTTCGATTCTTTTGTCTTGCCAAGTTCCTGATTTGAACGGGCTAATTTATAGATCGCTTGTTCAATTTTTGGAGAGTTTCTAAATTCAGTATAAAGTTTATTCATATATTCTACGGATTCATAATATTTACCAAGAAAATAATAACTTTCGCCTACCCAATAGTAGGCGTCGTCAATTGAAGAATGTTCAGGACATTTTTCAAGAAATATTTTAAATTCAGTAATTGCATTTTCATATTCACTACCGTGAACAAGAAGAAAAGCATCATCATAAGCTCTGTCACAATCAAATTCCGAAACATTCTGATTGTCAGGAGAGATTGTTGCACTATTTTGTTGTTGAGAACCGGGAGAACTGTGGATGATAGTTTTTACATTTCCTTGGTTGTTTAATTTATTTATCTGTGTAAGTAGATCGTTGTAATTTTCCAATAAGGCAGAAATCTGTTCCTGAATTTCTTTTACTGAAAATTGGATATCATTACGCATTTTATTATTTGCTTCCGCACTAGTAGCAATAATTGTATCCATGCGAGTAACCATATCTTGTGTGTTTTGATTTTGCCGTTTAAGTTCACTTAACTCTGTCTTTAGTTCGTCAATATGACGTGGGGTTACACAGTTAACCAATAGCAATCCGCAAAATATAACCGCCATTGAGAGTATGGCGGTTATGTATGTTTTTTTAATACTAATCATAATTGTTCTCACATTTTTTTATTGAGACACAATTCTAAACTCACAGCGACGGTTTTTAGTCCATGCTTTTTCATTGCTTGCATTATCTACTGGACGTTCTTTCCCGTAGCTGATAATTGACAGCCTGTTCTCAGGAACTCCAAGGCCGATTAAATAATCCATAGTAGCTTTGGCTCGTTTTTCACCAAGTGACAAGTTGTATTCAACTGTACCACGTTCGTCGCAATGTCCTTCAATTTTAACAATCACATCTGAAAATTCTGTGAGTAAATTGAAATTGTTGTCCAATGATGCACGGGCATCATCTCTAAGATTATATTTGTCAAAATCAAAATGAACTGTCATTAATTGGGATTCTTGAAGTTTTGGAGGTGGTGGTGGAGGCGGCGGAGGTGGTGGTGGAGGTGGTTCTTCCACTTTAGTGGTAGTATCAATTGGTGGGGCTTCAGGTACAATTTCTTTTTTCTTGCCGCATGAGCTGAATACTAATCCGATTAGCACTAAGCCCATAATTGTTAACATTGCAAATCTTTTCATAAAAAAAACCTCCATTATAGATATAACGTTATTTACTAATCTTATACTTATTCTAATCTAAAGAATGAAAAAAATGCGGTCAATATAAAAAGTGATAATAAAGCTCATTTTTTGATAATTATTTTCATTTATTAGGTCCCCAAATAGGATTAGAACAAAAACCATATCGCGTCAAACGTCTTTGATTACGACCGGTAATGTCCATTGTAAAAATATCTTTAGGACCTAATCGAGTTGATGAAAAAATAATATGTTTTCCATCCGGGGAAAAATGTGGATTTTCATTCATTCCGACCATAGTTAAAACACGAAAATCAGTACCATCGGTATTAATTGATGCTAAATCAAACCGCCCATATTTTGTCCTGCTTACAAATGTGATTCTATCTCCGTTTTTCGCCCAGATTGGAGAATCATTATAGCGTCCCTGGAATGTCAATCTTCTGTTATTTAAACCGAATGAGTCCATAATGTAAATTTGGGGGGAACCGGATCGGTCTGAAACAAAAGCTATTTTTTTTCCGTCAGGCGACCATGTAGGTGATGTGTCAATAGAGCGATGACGTGTCAGCCGCTTAATTACTTTACCACTCAAGTCTAAAAGGTAAATTTCAGAGTTGCCATCTTTGCTTAAGACACATGCGATTTTATCTCCATCGGGAGAAATCGAAGGTGCCGCTACTATTCCGTTGTAACTGCCTATTTTTTCGGATACTTTAGAATTAATATCTACTATGTAAAGTTGAGGGTCGCCGTCCATATAAGAAGTAAAATAAATATGTTTTCCATTTGGTGCGAAAGTAGGAGAAATATTTATTGAATGATTGTTTGTTAACTGTACTTCATTGGCACCATCAAAATCAGATATGAAAATTTCTTTGTTCTTATTATTTTTTTTGACATATACAATTTTCGTTAAAAATATTCCATCTTCGCCCGTAAGAGTTTTTACTATTTCATTACTGATTTTATGTCCTAATTGGCGCCATTCAGATTTTTTCATTTCAATTTTTTCACGAGCAAATTGCTGTTTGTTTCCGGTGTCAATTAAACTCCACCAGACCCTTAATTCTTGTCCCGGTAATTCTGCTTCTAATTTAACAGTAAATTCCGCTCCTAATCTTTTCCAGCCCAAGATGTCCAATTCTTTAATTTCATAAGTTTTTAGATAAAAACTATCAGCTAAAACTAATTCAAAATCAGCGTAGAAATCAATATCATATTGAACAACAGCAGTTATATATCTCATTAAGGTAGAGTCGCTTTTACCAATATATTGAGTGCCGATATATTTCATTTCATCGACACCTATCATTCGGGGAGCTACCGAACCTGTTGTAAGAGTATCAAAAAGATATTCAAATACTTCTCGGTCATCTTCCTGTGCAAAAAGATTACCTGAAAGAAAAAATAATACTAAGATTAAAGAATAGAATTTAATAATTTTCATTTGTGCCTCTTAATTTGGTTGGTATTGCATCGGTAATGTTATTCCAATGATTTCATCTATAAATTGTCTTGGCAACGGAGGAAATGGGGTAGAGTTTTCTACTGAGCGAAGACAAGCATTATCAAAAGCAGGTATTCCGGAAGGTTCTTTTATTTCAGCTTTTACCAATCTTCCGGATTTGATTACTTGAAAATAAATTGTGCAGGTAATTGGTATGTCAGCACTGATTGGATTTCTCCAATTCCTTCTTATTTTGTTGAAAGCTTGTGTAAACCAATATGGGTAGTTAAACGATGCGTTATCTATAGTGGCTCCGGCAAAAGGAGAATCCTCTCCGTCTGCTGTTTCAACGTTGGCTTCTGAATTGCCGTCGTTATTGTTGGGTTGGTTAGTAATATTGTTTGTTTTTGTCTCTGGTTTTTTTTTCGGTTTCTGTTTCGGTTCTTCTTTTACTTTTTCAGGGACGGAAGCCATAGGGAGAGTAGTGGGGGCATCAATTGGTATCTCAGCCATTGGTTCGTCAATTGCTTGAGGTACAATAGGTTTGGGAAGAGCGACTGCCTTATTGGCAGACGGAAGAGCTTTTAGGGATACTTTTATGACGTTTTCAAATTGTGGTTTTTCGTTGTAATCAAAGGGCGAGGAAATTACAGTAAAGACTATGATGCCAACATGAAGGATTAGCGATAAGATAATATCGAGTTTCATTTTATTATTTTTTCTTTTTGGTCTCTTCGTGCGAAGTTACCAGCCCGATACTTTCAATACCCATTTCTTTCATAAGTCCGATAATTGTAATTGCTGTTCCGTAAACGGCGGCAGAATCGCCTCTTAGATAAACTGATGAAGTATTTTTGGCTGACATTTCATCTCTGAGTTTATCTTCAAAATTATTAATTCTTGCCCAAACGTCATTTATGTAAACACCGTTTTTGGCGTCAATTGTAACTACTACTCCTTCGGCTTCTTCTTCAACAATAGCGGCTTTTGTTTTTGGCAGATTTACTTCGATACCTGACTGAAGTAAAGGAGCGGAAATCATAAATATAATCAAAAGTACCAGAACCACATCAACGAGATTAGTAATATTAATATCAGCCATAGCCTGATATGATCTTTTATGGGGGCGTCGCATTAAAGAGATTCCTTCTTTGCTTTAGACATAAATTCCAGAATAAAATTATTTGATGAGTCAGCAATAACTTTCATTTTATTGTTTGCCCAGTTGAACGCAATCACAGCCGGGATTGCGGCACCTAAACCTATAATTGTAGCCAGTAATGCCTCGGCAATACCTGGAGCAACAACAGCCAACGAGGCTGAGCCTCGTTCACCAATTGACCAGAAAGAATCCATTATACCCACGACAGTGCCAAGTAACCCTAAGAATGGAGCGGAGTTAGCAGTTGTTGCAAGAAAGATGATTTTTTTCTCAAGAATTGCCATTTGTTCGGTAGTTGCTTTTTCCATGCTCATCTCGATCAATTCATAATCTTCTGTTCTTAATGGATTTTTCCTTTGTTGGAGTCCTCCTCCTTCATTTCTAATATCATATAAACTGGTTATTTCATTGTAGCCGGCTCTATAAATATTTGAGAAAGGGGAGTGCTTGCTTGATTTGGCTTGTCCGATAGCTTCAGCCAGTTTATTGATTTTTTTGAAATATTTCATAAAGCGTTCATTATCGGATTCGACCTCGCGATATTGTCGCCATTTATTGAAAATTATCACCCATGATACAATTGACATTACTGTGAGAACCAATAGAATGAATATGCCAAACATAGAGGAATTGCCGACAATTTCCCAAACCGAACCTGAAAAAATTCCCGGAAGAATTAAACTTATCATATTTTTTGTACGCTTCTATAATTTAAAAGTTTATTTGTAACTATCATACTTTTTTACGCTCCAAATACATATATGGATTATAATTATTAATAATTAGTTATAAAATCAACAAAAAGGTAAGAAGAATTGAATCTCTACTGTTCAGATATAGAAAAAACCGGCAGAAATGGAATTCTACCGGTTGAGTTTTTGAAATACGCTTTGGCGAATTGTAACTTTGAATTAATCTTCAATCATTTCAACATTGGCTCGTGGGATAATTGCTTTTTTCCCATCAGCAAATTCCACTTCCAACACACGAGCTTTAGATTCTGATTCCAGAACCTGAAGCGGAGAGGGGAGGTCAGTTACTTTACCGATACTGCCAAAATAAGGGTGTCGAATTACACGAACAAGAGTACCAATGCTTAAGCCTTTAATCTCGTTTTCAGCGTCAGATATTTCTATCCGTTGGTCATCTGAAGAAAGAATAACAACTTCCGGTCTGATAACGCCGGCTCTAATTTGAGTGGCTCCGTTGATACAGGCTAATTGACCTTCGTGAGCTTTTAATAGATTAAATGTTTTTTCTGCCATGCTGATTTCACCAAAACCTTCGGTAACTACCACGGTAATACCTATTTCTTCGGAACCGGTAATGGCAACTCCAATATCATAGCCAAGGAAATCTCTTAAGTCTTGATCATTAATTCCACCAGCAATTATTCCTTCAGCGCCTATTTCGATAGCTTTCTTAGTTGCGGAAGCAGTTACCACCGAGCCACCGACTATCACTTTACCTTTCATTTTATCATTGATAAGGTCATCAGATAAGATTGTTTTATTATCCGGTGTTGCAATTACAACTTCACCATGAGTTTCACCGCCAATTCCAAAAATACCTTGAACAAACGAAGCCTGAGTAGCTACAACTACTCCTTCGTTGGGGATAACTTCGGTAACCTCACCACTTATATAAGCTTTAACTTCAACCGGAATTGGATGGCCTCGTTGAAGAACCTGTCCGGTAATATGAGAGATTGATTCCAATGTCCCGTCAATAGTGGCATCAGTCTGAGATGAAAACCATTTTATGAATGATTTTTTTATAGCAATTGGTTCACCCGCTTTTATTGGATCACCTTCTTTTAGTACCATGACCATTTCCAAATCTTCCGGAGGAACACCAAGTTTGTTTGCAATGTTCAGTGGTACTACATTGCCAGGTAAGTGAGTTAGGGCAACAACGTCATCGGGAGAGACTTTGTCTCCAACTTTAACGACCACATCTCCTTTTAGGGGTAGGATTCGTTTTTTTTGAACCAGGAGTTTTTCAGTTACTTTAAGTCCGGGAGTATATGCATGACCCATATAATATTTCCTTTACACTGATTTTTCTTTTTTCTTTTTTTTTGCGACAACGATAATGACAACAATCAAAGCGATAAAAATAGCTATCCAGCTTGAGTTTGAACTGTCATCTTCTTTTGCTGTCTCAATGTCAGCAATTTTCACATCTTCTTTGGGAAGAGCTTCTTCGATATTTTCACTTGAAAAGGAAGAAACAATTTTTTCAAATATTGGTTTACTCTCATGAAACAATGAATCCGGAGAGTAAAAATAAAATTTAGCTACTCCTCTATGGTAAAATTTGTAGAAGAGTAAATTCTTTTTGTATGATTCTGATTTTTGAGTTATGTCGTTGATAACATAAGCCACTTTTTGGTCTTTATCATATACCGGCGTATTGGATTTTAAATCTGTCAGATAATCTGCCGCCGGGAAATATTTAACATTACTCCCGAAGATTCTACTCATTTCATTTAAGACTGAATCAATTTGGTTTTCATCAAGTTCCTGTTTGATTTCAAAAGTGATAATTACATAATTGCCATTATAGAAAGGTTTATTTGATTTAGGTGCAAAAACTGCATCGTAATAAAAGCCTTCAAGTCCTACATTGTTTCTTTGTAAATATTCATCTACTATTTTAAAATCAACTTTTTCCCATTCTTCAGGGATGTCAACGTAAAATCTTCCGCTTAGGCTGACATAATTTTTAGCTGATACCGCACTGAAGATTAAGAGCAAACAAAGAGTAACAACAATATTTTTTTTGAAGCTTGTCATTTTTTATTTTTCGCCGGCTAAGTTTTTGAGATTTTCTTCCGGGTATATGTTAAGTTCAGTCATCCACTCAGTTAGATATTTAACTCTTTCACTTTCAGAGAGAGTAGATAAATCGAATGGGCGTCCTCTGCCATCGAGAATGATTCCAATCACACCGCCATGAAGTTCACATTCAATTTTTTGGCCTTTACCTTTACCCATGTCAAAATTACGAGTAGGTTCAAATGTAGCTTTAACTTTTATAGGCAAACCATTTTCCTGAACACCTAAATCAAATTTCTTCATTTTCAGATGGTCTAATGTTCCTGTTACAGTGCCAGTTGGCAGCTCGATTGTATATTTCATGGTTGGTCCACCTTTTTTGGGGGTGCCAACCGGAGCTACGCATGTACCAAGATGAATAAGACAGTCTTTTTCAAACACTTCAGTAGCCGCTTTTGGCTGAACTTCAGTAAGAACCCCGAGTTGAGGCATCATAAAGATTGAATCTACTGCCAGCCTGGTGACTCCTTCGGGAAGGAAAGCATCAATCATCATCAAGGCTGATTGTTGACGGCGAGGAGCATGTGATAGTACACCGCCAGACCCGATTAACATGTCCAGAGTCATCATATTAACAATAGTTGCTCCGGACGATGATTGCTCGAAAGCATCAGCGATTGTTCGTTGTTGCTGTACTCCTTTAAGAACAGTAGCGAAATTTTTGTGTTGGATAAACGCAAGCCTAAGTGCTTCTTTGGCAATTGCTTGTTCGAGAATCAGTTCTTCCATTGATTGAGGGATTGTTGTTGGTCGGATCATTTTGTTTTTGACCCTGTTTCGTAGATCTTTCTCATTCATCGGGAACGGGACCCAACGCATAACCATCGGGACGGTAGCTTCGGCAAATACATTAGAAATTGAATAAGACATTCCCAGGTTAGCAGAGACGGTTCTATTGAAAATACCAGTGTTACCATCGGGACGGAAAACAGAGAAAACATCTGTTGTGGCTCCGCCAATATCAACACCGACAGCTTCAATATTATACTTGTCAGCAATAGTTTGAATGATTAATCCAACAGCTCCCGGAGTAGGCATAATCGGAGCATCGGACCAGCCCATCAATTTTTTATATCCCGGAGCCTGAGCCATAACGTGTTCCATAAATAGCTCATGGATTTCTTCACGAGCCGGAGCCAGATTTTCTCTCTCCAGAACAGGACGAAGATTATCAACCACTTTTAGGTCAACTTTGTCAGAGAGAGTTTCCCTGACCGCATCGGTTGCAGTTTTGTTGCCAGCATAAATCAAAGGTAAATTATAACTTGAGCCAAGTCTCGGGTGTGGGTCAGCGGCTGAAATAAGTTCTGCCAATTCAACAACGTGGGTTGTTGTACCGCCGTCAATACCACCGGAAAGTAAAATCATGTCAGGTCTTAAATGGCGAATGCGTTCAATTTGTTGATGGGGGAGGCGTTTATCGTTTGAAGAAATCACATCCATAACGATGGAACCGGCACCGAGGGCGGCTCTTTCAGCGGACTCTGCGGTCATAGAGCGAACAACACCAGCGACCATCATTTGGAGTCCACCGCCGGCAGAGGAAGTCGAAATATAAACATCAGTTCCAGTGTCACCCTTAGCAGGAGAGATAAACTTACCATTTTCATCTAAAATCTTTCGTCCTGAAAGTTCTTCAAGTTCTGCAACGGCATTAAGAACACCCATAGTTACATCTTCAAACGGAGCCTCGACTGTTGTCGGAGCTTCGCCTCGAGTTGTTTGGCGATATTCCCCATTAACATATTCGATAAGGATAGCTTTAGTAGTAGTTGAACCGCAGTCGGTTGCTACGATGATTTTGATGTCATCGGGATTATCAAATTTGGCCATTCAGTATATCCTGTCTTTTTTTAACATTTTTTCAATTCTTGCGATAAACCGGTAAATTTAAACAGCTTATCAACTAATTATTTTTTCAAAGACCAATATTATAGTATATAGATTTTTTTTGTAAAGTACCTTTTTATAATTATTTATATAAATATATAGGGCGAAATTTATCATGTTTTGCATTAAGTATATATTTATCTATCTATTAAATTTTAATAAGCATGCTTGTTTTACTTGACTTGGTTTCTGATGGCGATTAGATTGTCTGCTAATTATTGAGAGGTTATAATTTAACTAATGTTTTTATTTGATGTTATCATAACTTTAATCGTTAGATGAAATAGTTATGAGCATGTAGCGTATAAAATAGGACTTAAATTTAATGGGCTTAAAACAACTGAGAATTTTCAAATATTTTTCTTTCATTATTTTTAGTCTAATTATAATCAATAGTACTTTCGTGATTGCTCAGGATGGTGCTGATTCAACAGCTTTAGAGGTTGTTGACAGCCTGACTTTAGAACTTCAACCACAGCCCGCTACTAATATTACTGCTAAAGATACTCCTAATGATGAAGGTGGTTCAATTATTGTTTCCTGGAATTTATCGGCTGATGATTATGCGGGAGGTAAGGTTACTCAGTACAAAGTATTCAGGGCAATGTTAACTGATGGGAAAGTTGGTGAATTTGAACAGGTTGGAGAGAATACGGCTGGGGCGGAGTCTTTTCAGGATGGAAATGTAGATAATGATTTTCAATATGTTTATAAGGTTCAGGCTATCAACTCTTTCTATGATGAAAATGCAGAATTAAAAGAATTTTTCTCTGAATCTAAAATATCTAAGCCAGTGTCTTCTTCTCCGCAATGGTTTAAAATGTACACTATAAATACATTAATTGGTGTAGTTCTTTTATGCTTTTTTATAATTTTTTACATCAATCAGGCAAGTAAAGGAAAAAAGCTCTTTATAAGAAAGCTTGCCGGAATGGAAGCTGTTCACGAAGCAGTTGGTCGGGCAACGGAGATGGGGCGTAAGATCTTTTATGTTTCAGGGCTTGGCGACATGGATAATATGCAAACTATTGCATCAATGACTATTCTTGGGCGAGTTAGTGAATTAGCCGCAGAATATGATACTTATCTTGATGTACCGGTTTGCCGTTCTTTGGTTATGGTTACTGCCAAAGAAGTTGTAAAAGGAGCTTATTCTAAAGCCGGACGTCCGGATTCTTTTCAGGAAGATCAGGTTCATTATGTGACCGATGACCAATTTGGATATGCCGCGGCTGTTGACGGTATGTTTGTTCGTGAAAAGCCGGCGACAATCTTTTTTATGGGGCAATTCTTTGCCGAATCATTGATTTTAGCTGAAACAGGAAATTCTATTGGTGCTATTCAAATCGCCGGAACTGCGATGCCTTCGCAGTTGCCGTTTTTTGTAGCTGCATGTGATTATACATTGATTGGAGAAGAGCTTTTTGCCGCTTCTTCTTACTTGTCCAAAGAACCAAAACTTCTTGGCTCATTGAAGGGGCAGGATATTGGTAAAGGTGTCATTCTGGTAGCTTTAATAATTGGAGTGATTTTGGAAACATTTAATATCTGGAATTTTTCCAGTCTATTTTCGGTGATTGATTAATTATGAGAAGAGAAGTCCCTCTATTTATAACCGCTATTGTCGGTATTAGTTTTGTGATTCAGTATTTTATTCCCCATCCTCCGTTTAGCAATCTATCTGATTGGTTTTCTGATTGGTTCTCTATTATTCAAGCCTGTGCTATTGTTTTAGGTGCTCTAAACCTAATGAAGATTTCTTTTTTAAAAGTTAAGGATAAAAAACCTGATTGGGGTTATGCGGCAGTAATTATTGTATCATTTTTATTTATTACGATAATTGGTTTGTCGGAAGGTGAAGGATTCAGGCTTCCCGGAACAAAATTTGATTGGATTTATAATTTTATATTTATACCTCTTTCTGCAACCATGTTTTCCATTCTTGCATTTTTTGTTGCTTCAGCTTCTTATAGAGCGTTTAGAGCAAGAAATTTTGAAGCAACATTGCTTTTGATTGCCGCCTTTTTTGTTATGCTTGGAAGGGTCCCAATTGGTGATCTCTTAGTTTGGTTTATGCCCGAAGGTTATCAACTGTCAAATTTAGCTTCATGGGTGATGAATGTTCCTCAGGCGGCAGGGCAAAGGGCGATTATGATTGGCATTGGACTTGGAGTTGTTTCTACGTCGCTTCGCGTCATACTTGGTATTGAGCGTTCTCATATTGGGGGAGGAGAGTAAATGAGTACTAAAGTAAAAGAAATTCTGGCTGTTGTTGCAATAACGATATTCTGTCTGGTATTTTATATTGGCAAGATTAATGGTTGGGAAACAATTGAATTTTCATTTACAGTATCGATGATAGTAATTTCACTTTTAGTTCTTTCTTTGGTTTGGATATTAATTCTTACTATTAAAGGAAATTTGATTGAGAGAAGGATAGTTTTTCTATTTGTTGGAATTGCTGTTACTTTACCTCTTTTTATGGGCATATCACAGAAAATTAGTAGTTCACCGGAAGTTGTTTCGCTTTATGAATCTGTGGATGCCTTGCCGGCCGGTTCTAAAGTATTAATATCATTTGATTATGATCCTCCGTCGGCACCTGAATTACAACCTATGGCGGAAGCATTTATTCAACTATGTTTTGAAAAAAATCTTAAGGTTATTACCATGGGGCTTTGGCCACAGGGACCACAGCAAGCAAATCTTGCTTTTGAAAAAGTTTTCTCAAGTGAAAAGTTGAAAGGTAGAAAATTTGAGTATGGGGTTGATTATGTTAATTTAGGGTTTCAAACCGGTAATGAGTTTGTTGTCCAACGCATGGGAAGTTCTTTTAAATCAATGTTCCCAACTGATTATGTAGGTAATGCATATAATGATTTACCTTTGGTAAAAAATATTAAGAATTTTTCAAATATAGATTATTGTTTCAATTTATCTGCCGGTTTTCCTGGTACTGTTGAATGGATTCAAATAGGTGTTGATCGTTTTGGGGTTTTACTTGGTGCTGGGAATACAGCGGTTCAGGCTCCGCAAATTTATCCATATTTGAATGCTGGGCAATTAACCGGTCTTTTGGGCGGGATGAACGGTGCGGCAGAATTTGAAAAATTGACTGAAATCCCTGGCAAGGGCACAAAATTTATGTTGTCTCAGTCATTTTCACATATGGTTGTGATAGCTTTTGTTCTGATTGGTAATGTTGCCTTTTTCATGAGTGGTCGTAAATCAATGTTGGAAGGAAATGAGGAATAGGAACTGATGGACCATTTTTCACTCTGGTTAGCCGCTTTTTTAACTTTGGGAATTATTTCATTCCTTTATAAAGATAATCCTTGGTATAAGTTAACTGAAGCTATCTTTATTGGTATTTCTGCCGGATACTGGGTTGTTACTCTTTACTGGGACAATTTCTACGGTAAGTTTTGGGTTAACAAAGGGGAAGAACCAACGCTTTGGATTGGTGCTTTTTTTGGATTTTTGATGTTGCTACGTCTTATCCCGAAGGTTGGTTGGCTTTCAAGATGGCCGCTTGCATTTATTGTCGGAGCTACCAGTGGACTATGGTTAATGAATTATTTTGCCTCCAACATTATGGTGCAGGTGCAGGCAACTATTATGCCTCTTTTCTCAACTGGGTATGGCACCGGTTTTGATGCTGATTTTGCAACAATTGTGGCTAATTTTGTTATATTCTTTGGTACTCTAACAGGATTAGTATATTTTTTCTTTTCCAAAGAGCATAAAGGTGCTTTTGGGGTTGGTGCGAAAATAGGAATTTTCTTTTTAATGATTACTTTTGGTGCTTCGTTTGGATATACCGTTATGAGTCGTATGTCACTTCTTATTGGTAGAATTGATTTTCTATTTGGTGATTGGTTAGGGATGATTCAGTAGTGAAGAATATTTTCTCAATACCTATTTTGGTATGTCTTGTAATTTCAATACCATTTTCAATTTTTGCTCAAGAAAAACAATCAGATAGTTTAATTGAAACCTCAAAAGTAATAGCAGAGCCGGCTACATCTTTAATTGTCTCTGACTATAAATATGATAATGGAAATTCCTTAAAGCTCAACTGGGTGCCCTCGATTGATGACCAATTGCCTGCTGGTAAAGTTACTGGCTATGAACTTTTTCGTTCTGTGAATGGTGGAGGATTTGAACGGATTGCAGAGTTCCCACCTCAGAAAAATTCTTTCCAGGATGATAAAGTAGAAATTGGATCAAGTTATGTTTATTATATTGACGCTTTATCAAAAGATACTGCGACATCATCGGCAAAAACAGAATTAATTAATCCCGAAAGAGAATGGTTTAATGCAGGTAAAATTCCTCTCCTAATTATGGCTCTTATAATAGCGGGGTCAATATTTTATTTTATTGAAACAGCCCGTAGGGGAAAAACTTTATTTGTTCGTAAAATTGCCGGACTGGAAGCCATTGACGATGCTATCGGCAGGGCAACTGAGATGGGACGTCCTATTTTGTTTATCCCAGGAATTCAGGACATGGATGATGTGCAGACTCTTGCCGGTTTAACTATACTTGGTCGGGTTTCAAAAGTTATTGCTGATTATGATACAAGAATATTTATGCCGGTCTCTCGTTCATTGGTAATGACTGCCGGTCGTGAAACAATCAAAGCCGCATATCAATCTGCTGGTCGTCCGGATGCTTACAGTGACGATATGGTGAATTATATAACCGATGAGCAATTTGGTTATGTGGCGGCAGTTGACGGTATAATGGTGCGTGAAAAGCCTGCAACAGTATTTTTGCTGGGTGCTTTCTTTGCCGAATCACTGATTTTAGCAGAAACAGGAAATTCCATTGGAGCCATTCAAATAGCCGGTACAGCAAGACCTGCTCAGCTTCCGTTTTTTATTGCCGCTTGTGATTTTACTTTAATTGGAGAAGAACTTTTTGCCGCTTCTGCATATTTGTCTGGTGAACCTAAACAGATGGGTTCTTTAAAAGGGCAGGATGTGGGCAAAGCTATAGCATTGATAGTGATTTTAATTGGCGTAATTGCGGCTACTTTTAGTACTGCCTGGGATATTGCATTTATGACTTCGATTTATGATTTTTTCACTACTATATTTTCAGTGAGTAAATAAATGAAAAGAGAAATTCCATTATTTATAACATTTTTTGTTGGTACGTTGCTTATTATAGCGGTGTTTATTCCACCAATTGAAAATATTGAAAAAACATTTACACTCTTTTTTGATATTATTGCTGTGTTTGCATTCTTCCTCGGAGGTGGTAATCTTATACGGGTGCACGTCCACAAACTTGTCAATGGAAAAAAGGATTGGGTTTATTCTCTTGTAACTTTAGGCGGGTTTGCTTTGATGTTGATTGCCGGTCTGTTTAAGATTGGTAATGATGGCGGTATTGCCGCATCGGTTACTGCCGAAGGTTCATGGTTTCAGGAAATATTTAACTATGTAATAAACCCGTTGCAATCAACAATGTATGCTCTTCTGGCATTTTTTGTAGCTTCGGCTTCATATCGTGCTTTTCGTGCTAAAAATAAAGAAGCTACAATTTTATTGATTGCCGCTTTTATAATTTTATTAGGCCGTACCCCTTTTGGAATGATGCTTACCGGATGGATACCTGATAGTTTTTCAATTTTTCAGATTCCCAATTTAGCTATCTGGATAATGAACTCAGCTAATTTAGCAGGACAAAGAGCTATTATGATTGGCATTGGACTGGGTGTGGTTTCTATGTCGCTTCGTCTGATACTGGGCGTTGAACGAACCTATCTTGGGGAGGAAGGGAAATAGATATGAATAATTTTCTTTTAATTTCCCTGTCTGATATTGGAGTTATTATTTCACTTATAGTAATTTTTGGCGGGCTTTTGTGGTTATTTGTTCGTTCTATAAAAGCAAAAGAAGTTGACCGAAGAATTATATTTATTTTCATATTTGTTGCAGTAGCGGCACCGATTTTATTCCCGATAACATTTCAGGAAAGTGCAACTGAAGTTGTAAAGGGGGTTTATAATAAAATTGAAAATTTACCCGCTGGTTCCCGAATTTTAATCTCATTTGATTTTGACCCTGCAATGGCTCCCGAAGTACAACCGATGGCTAACGCTATAAGTGCTCATGCTTTGGAAAAAGGTCACAAAATAATTTTCATGTCACTTTGGGCAACCGGACAGGCACTTCTGAGTCAGACATTGGAGACTGTTATAATACCTCAATTCCCGGAGAAAGAAGAATTTGTTGATTATGTGAATATTGGATATAAAGCAGGTAACGAAGGTGTTCTAAATGTTATAGTTGCAGATTTTCGTCAGATGTTTCCAACTGATGTCAATTCTGTCCCGCTTGACTCGATGCCGATTTTTTACAATTTAAAATCTTGTAAAGATCTTGATATGATAGTGTCTATTGGCGGAGGTAAGCCCGGTCCTAAAGAATGGGTTCTGTTTGTCGGAGATCCAGGTAACATTCCAATGGGTGTTGGTGTTGCGGCGGTAGTTGCCCCACAATTATATCCGTATTATCCTAAACAAGTTGTAGGTATCTTGGGTGGTGTCAAAGGTGCCGCAGAGTATGAGTCTGAACTTGTAAAGAATTATCAGAAATTTGAAGATATGGAAACCCCCGGACTTCGTATGATGGGTCCGCAAACATTAGCTCACATAGTTATCATGTCATTTATAATTATTGGTAATGTAATTTTCTTTAGATCTCGTCGCAAGGATGGTACTAAATGAAAAAAACAGCAATAATTGTTACGGCAGTAGTTATGGGGCTGTTTATTTTAAGCTGGGTGCTAAAAGCCAATGCTGTAAGTGCTACTGCTGAAAGCAATTATATTTTACGTGGCTTTTTGGTTACTATTGCGGCTTTTTTAACTTTGTCAGTTTTATCATTTCTATATAAAGATAATCCTTTCTATAAATTTGCCGAGCATTTGTTTGTTGGCGTTTCTGCGGCTTTTTGGATGTGTCTTGGGTTTTGGTCAACAATCGTTGGAAATTTGATTCCAAGAGTTTCAGAGGGTTTATCAAATACTTTTAAGGTTCCATATATAGGGGGTGATTGGGGAAATGTTTTAGGTCTTGATATAATGAATGTCGTCTTTGTCTTTCCCATTATATTTGGCATTATGTTAATAATGAGGCTTTCCAGTAATTACGGTTGGATTTCCCGTTGGCCGTTGGCATTGATTGTTGGTACTACTGCCGGATTGAATTTTGTTCGGTATTTGCAATCAGATTTTATACAGCAGGTTTCGTCAACATTTGTTCCTCTTTTGGGAAATAACTGGACTGGATTCGGGGATTTCTTTAGCAATTTAAGTTTAGATGCATCAGGACAACTGGTGTTAATGTTAGCTAACTGGGTAATATTTATAGGTGTTTTTTGCGGTCTTATCTATTTCTTCTTCTCAAAAGAGCATACCGGAGCTTTTGGAAAAGCATCAAGGGTTGGAATCTGGATTTTGATGATTACCTTTGGTGCTTCGTTTGGCTATACTGTTATGGGTCGTATTTCTCTGTTGGTTGGAAGAATCACTTTTCTTTTCAAGGATTGGCTGGAAATAATAAGTTAATTTATATAATGTTTTAAATTGGAAGAACTGTATGAAATTAAAAACGGTAATTTTTATTTGTCTGCTATTATTAGCGACGATATCGGTTAGTGCTCAGGAAGGTGCAGAAATTGTACCGGAAACTGACACTACTGAACAAATGCCTCCACCGGCACCGATATCTTTGCTGACAGCAGTAGATACCGACAATGACAATGGTCATTCTGTTACGTTGACTTGGGAATTATCTCCTGATGACAGACAGGGTGCTAAGTCTGTTATGTCGTATGAAATATTCCGTTGGGTACCGCTTATGAGAGATACGGTTGAGCAAGTACGTTCAGAACTTGCAAATACTGGACAGGAATTAGAAGTGGGCGATCCGACCGGAGAAATTAAAGAGAAAAGAAATCGGCTTCGTGATGAATATGAAGGATTATTATCACGTTATTCAGATGCATACGGACAATATCCTAATAATGGTGTCTGGAAAAGTGTTGGCGTGTCACCTTCCGGTTCAACTACTTTCGCCGATAAAGGAAGCAAAGAACGAGAAGCTTTTGATTATTTGCCGGATTATTGTGATTTCTATTATCAAGTTTTCGCTGTGACCAGTGATGCTGGAATTAGAACAGGTTCGGAAATATTTGGTCCGGTTCATTCTTATGGACAGTGGTTTAACACGGGTCGCATTCCGATTTTTGTGGCAGTCTTATTTTTTAGTTTTTTGACAATATATTTTGTGCAAAGAGCTAAAAAGGGGGATGATTTATATGTCAGGCCCTTAGCTGGAATTGAAGCTGTTGATGATGCAATCGGTCGCGCAACAGAAATGGGGAAACCAATTCTTTACGTATTAGGTTTGGGGACTGCATCCGATGTGGCAACAATTGCATCTTTCACAATTCTTGGAAGAGTTGCAAAAAAAGTTGCTGAGTATCAAACAGCATTGATTGTACCTACTTATGATCCTATCGTTATGACGGTGGCACAGGAAGTTGTTAAGTCTGCTTATATTGACGCCGGTCGTCCGGATGACTTTAAAGAAGATACTGTCCATTTCGTAACTCAATCCCAGTTTGCATATGTCGCCGCTGTTAATGGAACTATGTTAAGAGAATTGCCGGCTACAAATATTTATATGGGTAAATTCTTCGCCGAATCACTTCTACTTGCGGAAACCGGTGCAGTTGCTGGTTCAATTCAGATTGCGGGTACTGATGAAATTGCTCAGATTCCGTTTTTCATAGTTGCATGTGATTACACTTTGATTGGTGAAGAACTTTATGCCGCATCGGCATATTTAGGACGTGAACCGGTATTGCTTGGATCGCTTAAAGCTCAGGATTGGGCTAAAGCGGCGTTAGTTATTCTTGGCATTGCAGGTTTGGTAGCTGCTAACCTTGGGTGGACTGATTTCACAGATCTTTTCCACGTCATAAATTAGGAGGTAATGGCATGAAAAGACAAATACCATTTGTTTTAGTATTTATTTTCGGTGCGTTCATGGTCTTCCAGTATTTTATTCCTCATGAATCCTCCGAATGGGTTTATGAATTCCTTCTTGACTGGATTATTATCATCGGTATTTTTGCCCTTGCTCTGGGAATTTGGTCATTATTACGAGTTTCATTGGATAAAATAAAGAATAAAAAAGAAAACTACATATATTCTTATCTGATACTTTTTGGATTATTTGGTGAGATAATTTTTGGATTTACCGCTTTCAATGGTAATGGTGAATCATGGGGGTTTTATCTTCCTTTTGTGGCTTGTGCATTGTTAGCAATTATAATGATTATTCACACAATAATTTCTACCGGTAAAAAAACTACTTTTGCAGCTTTAGCCGGTGTCTTTATTCTGTTGTCAGTTTTAATTTCAATTTTTGATAACAGTTGGAGTTTTCATTTTAGTTCAGCCGAAGGTGTTCAGAACCCGATGTTCCGATCATTCTTTGACCATATTTTAATTCCGGTATTATCAACTATGTTTGCTTTGTTGGCATTCTTTATCGCATCGGCGGCATATCGTGCATTTAGAGCCAGGAACTTATTAGCTACGCTTCTTTTGGTTGCGGCATTGATTGTAATGATGAGATTTAATCCATGGGTGGCTGTTATTTATGGTGACTATGGAGCTAAATTATCCAATTGGTTGATGAATGTACCTAATTTGGCTGCTCAGCGAGCAATAGTAATCGGAATTGGACTTGGAATTGTTGCTACCGCCCTGAAAATTATTTTGGGTATTGAACGCGGCTATATGGGAAAGGGGTAAGGAGGACAATATGAATGTATTTGAAAAATTGATGAAGTTAGATCGTCGCTGGGTCTTCCTGTTTTTAATTATTGTATGTGTTTTTGCGTATGTAGTAGATTTTAATGTTCCTATAATGGTTGAACCAGAATCACAAAAAATATATGATTTTATCGATAATCTTGAACCTGGGTCAATAGTTTTAATTGCTATTGATTATGATCCGAACAATATGGCTGAGTTGCATCCTATGACTTATGCAGTTGTTGAGCACTGTTGGCGAAAACATGTAAAAGTTATTTTTACAGCACTGTCGCAAAACGGTCCAGGGATGGCAGATCAGGCTATTCGTGATATTTCGGATTCTTTAATGGTTGATCAAACTTACAACGGTGTTGAGTTCAAAGGACGAGAAATTATCAATGGTGTCGATTATTGTTTCTTGGGTTACAAGCCTTATTATGCTCTGGTAATTCTTGGCATGGGGCAGAATTTTAGATTACCATTCCCGAGTGACTATTACGGAAGCCCACTGGATTCATTACCGATGATGCGCGGTGTTAGTAATTACAACGATATTGATATTGTCGTTGATCTTTCAGGAGGTAATATTACTGACGCTTGGATTTCATACGGACAAAGTCGATTTAATTTCCCTTTAGCATTGGGATTAACAGGCGTTATGACCGCTCAGTATTACCCGTATCTTGGTTCCGGTCAGGTAATGGGAATAATGGGTGGATTATTAGGCGCAGCCCAGTATGAAGAGATGGCGGAAAATCCCGGTTTAGCTAAAGACGGGATGCGAGTTCAGTTGGGTGCTCATGTAGTTATAATTTTATTTATTATTATGGGGAATATTGGACTTTTAATAGAACGACGTCGTCATAAGAAAGAAGGAGGCATCTAATGGATTTTGGAACTTTCTTATGGGTAAATTTTGGAGCGTTTTTAACGTTTGCAATTTTGTCTTTCCTTTATAAAGACAATCCCTTTTATAAAATTGCAGAACATCTTGTAGTGGGTGTGTCAGCCGGTTACTTTGTAGTAATTCTCTGGCATAACGGATTATCACCAAACTTATTCCAAAAGCTTGATGATGGCAGTTGGTTTTTGTTGTGGTTGGATTCTTCGGAACCATGGTATATTATTCCAGCTATTTTGGGTGTTATGATGTGGACCAGATTCTCAAAAAAATGGGCATGGGTCTCTCGCTGGCCAATGGCGTTGTATATCGGTATTGCTACTGGTGTTGCTATTCCTCTTGAGATGGGAGCAAAGGTCAATCGGCAGTTATATGCTATTATGGAAAAGGGTTTTGATTGGCAGAATTTCTTTGGTCATGGTAGCTTTAATTTGTTGGATGCGACCTCAGGTTTATCACAGGTTATTATCTTTGTTGGAACCATATCAGCTCTTATTTATTTCTTTTTCTCAAAAGCACATACCGGTTGGTTTGGCGGCATGGCAAAATTTGGTATATGGATTTTGATGATTGGATTCGGAGCATCGTTTGGATATACCGTTATGGCACGTATTTCATTATTCATTAACCGTCTGCAGTATCTTGATAAAAGCTGGTATAGAAATGCTGTTGATACGGTCAATGAGAATTATCATGTTGGTTTTCCAATAGTTTTCTGGTTCTTGATATTGTTAATAGTTGGCTATATAATTCTTGAGATTGTTAATCATGTGAAATCAAAAGAAAGTCCTGCGGCTGAATAATAGAAACTATTTAGTTGATATAACGAACGGTGGGCTTTAACGCTCACCGTTTTTTTTCTAAAAATTTTTTTAAACTTTTTTGTTGATTTAAAGTATAAAATAATTGAGAATGAGATTGCCTTAAATATTAGTCTCAATATTACCTCGCAGACTTTTGGCACATCCGTCAAGGTATGTCTTTAATTTCTGGTTTAATTTTATAAATAGTTAACTCACAAACTAAGCAATAAAACGATTTTTAGAATTGACAATGTATGTCAAGATAATCCTATTAGGTTAGTTACTCTTTGTTGTGGGCGAGGTTACGTGTTTGTTTTGTTGGCAATGTAATGTTAGTTGTCTTATGTGGTTACATGAATGATAAAATCATAAATAAATAAATTGTTATGGTGCAAAATATTATGTTGATTTATTTTAAAAAAACTAAAGATTTCCCTTGACATACAGGTAATTATTTCCTACTAATTTATATAGAGGAACTAATCGGATAGTGTCCGATGGGAAAATTTAATTTTATTAAATGGGTAAGAATCTTTTCACAAGGAAAGTGAGGCAGTTATGGCTCAGAAAATAGGAGCCTCTACTAAAGATTTGAAAAGCGTTGCTTCCGAGACTGAGAACAAGCCAAAAGAAAAGAAAAAAGGGAAACTCTCAACTGCTGAGGCAAGGCGAGATTACCAAAGACAATATTATCAGAGACATAAAGAAAAAGCAAAAGAATATCAGAGACAGTATAATTTAACACACAAGAAAAAAGCTCGTGGTGGCAAGGGGAAAACCGGTTTAACGGCTCCACGTGAAGTTGTAAGATCTACTTTCAATACTACTGATCTTATGCATTCACCAGTTGAAAAAACTATAAGAATGTTGGAACAGATAATCAAGGGCGAAAGACTCTTTACAATGTAGTTTGGAAATGAATAAAAATAGTAGGCGATTGAGAAAATCTATCAGCTCAATCGCCTTTTTGTGTTGCCATTATGTATTATATTTAATAAATTTAATTTATTGATATAAAATTAATTAATATAAAATAAGGATAGGTTTATGGTTGCCAAAAAGAAAACAACAAAGAAAAAGTCAACCAAATCAACCAAGAAAAAAACAGCTACGAAGAAAGTGACAAAAAAAGTGAAAGCGACTACAGAGAAGAAAAAAGTATCTAAGAAGAAAACATCGGTTCCTAAAAAAACAAAGGAAGCTACAACTACAACTAAAAAAAATCTGAGTTCAGGAAAATTTCTTTACTTTTTTGGAGGAGGTAAAGCTGAAGGAAATGCTGGGATGAAAGATCAATTGGGTGGAAAAGGAGCAAATTTAGCCGAGATGACTTCTATCGGTGTGCCGGTTCCGCCAGGATTTACTATTTCCACTGATACTTGCAAGTTGTTTTATGAAAATAATATGGAAATTCCTCGTGAACTTGAGGAGGCAATGAAAGAGTATGTCAAAAAAATAGAAAAGGAAACCGGTACCGGTTTTGGAGATCCAGAGAATCCTCTGCTTGTTTCGGTACGTTCCGGTGCTAAATTTTCTATGCCGGGGATGATGGATACTATTTTAAACCTGGGGTTGAATGAAGATACTCTTAATGGGATTGTGGAAAAAACTAATGATATGCGTTTTGCTCTTGATAATTATCGCAGATTTATTGCTATGTTTGGCGATGTTGTTCTGGGGATAGACAAACAGCTTTTTGAAGATGTAATAACTAAGAAGAAAAAAGATAAACGAATTAAACAGGACAGTTCTCTTCAAGCGAATGACTTAAAAGATATTGTAAAAAAATATAAAAGTATAATAAAGCGTAAAACAGGGGATGCTTTTCCCGATGATCCATGGGAGCAATTAAAATTAGCTCGGGATGCTGTTTTCCGTAGTTG
>JAYEHE010000009.1:0-6384 GCA_034659415.1 Candidatus Zixiibacteriota bacterium
AAAAATTAGCTATTCATTTTCAGAATTTTTATTCTTTTTGCTGCCTTTATAAATTTCATATTTCATCAGGCGACACTCAATCGGGCCATTAAATAATTTTATACGGCGTGAGGCTTTCAATCCTATTTTTTTGACTGCTTCCATATTTCCGGAAAGCACAAAAGCATTAAATCCTTCGTAACTATTCTTAAATGTATCCCCTATTAACTGATAGAGGATTTCCATATCATCTTTAGCCATTCTTTCCCCGTAAGGTGGATTCATTATAATAGTGCCTTTTTGTTTGGGAGCATCTATTATCTCAAATTTTATAGCTTCAAACAAAATTGAATCCAAAACCCCTGCCTTTTTGGCATTCTCCTTAGCATCCCTAATTCTTAGTTTGCTTCTATCAGAGCCATAAATTTGAAAAGGAAGAGACGCTTCTATATTTTTGTTATACTCACCTTTGATATTATCCCATTTCTTTGAATCAAAATTTTTCCAATTCATAAAAGAATACTGTTTGCGATTATATCCTGATGGTATTTTTCTGGTTAACATAGCGGCTTCGATAACAAAAGTCCCAGACCCGCACATCGGGTCAATAAATGTAGATTTTTTGTCCCATTCTGATAATTGTATTATACCAGCCGCTAATACCTCGTTGAGAGGTGCCTTGCCACCATCTAATCGGTATCCTCGCCTGGATAATGGCTCGCCTGAAGAATCTAAAGATATTGTTACATTATTATCATGAATATGAATATTGATTCTTACTTGTGGTTTTTTTATATCAACCGAAGGTCTTCTGCCTTTAAATTTCCTAAATTTATCAACAATGGCATCTTTGGTAAGTTGGGCAATATACAGAGAATTCTTAAAGCTGGAATAATTTACAGTAGAATCAACAGCAATAGTATTACTAACATCAAAATAACTTGCCCAATTAATTCTAAATAATTTATCATATAATTTGTTTTGATGCTCAGCTTTAAATGAGTCAATGGGCATTAAAATCCGGGTTGCCAACCGACAACAGTAATTAGCTTTATATAACAGGCTCAAATCTCCTTCAAATTCCACCGAGCGATTCAAAAGAGACACCTTTTCACCGCCTAATTCTCTAATTTCATCAGCTAAAATATTTTCAAGTCCAGACAGAGTTTTAGCGATTAATTTAAATTTTTTGCTTGAAAGATTCTTTTCCATGTTTTAAAGTAGCTCTATTTGTTTGATTGTCAACCACTTCCCTGCATTTTAATGTTTTGCATCTATTTTGTAATTTTCAAGCATTAAGCATATTAATATGCTTAATGTGTATATAAAATGATTGCATAGACTAAAAAAAAGTCTATCTTAAGTGGTTTGTCAAAAGTAAACCTTTATGTAATATAAAAAGGAAGCATGAAAATAAAACATAATTCAAAAACAATAAACATTAAATCCCGCCTCCCTCTTCTGCCTCTTAGAGATATAGTGGTTTTTCCTAATATGATTTATCCACTTTTAGTAGGCCGTGAATTTACAATTAATGCTCTTCAGGAGGCGATGATAAAAGATAAACATGTCATGTTGGTCGCTCAGAAAGTAGCCAATATTGATAATCCTACACCTGCTGATTTATATAATTCTGGGGTTGTTGCAAGAATTTTACAAGTAATGAAAATGCCAAATGGAACTTTAAAAGTTCTGGTTGAAGGTATTGTTCGGGCAAAAATTAAATCATTCGGAAAAGTATCTAATTATATGCCGGTCAATATCGAGTTGGTTGAAGAAGAAAAAATCAAAGACGAACTTGAAGCCGAAGCTTTTTCAAGAACTGTTATTGAAGAATTTACTGAATATGTAAGGCTTAACAGAAGGATACCGGACGAAGTCTTGGTTTCTTTAGCTTCAATAGAAGAATATTCTCAAAAAGCTGATTCAATGGCGGCACATATTTTACAAAAAATTGAAATTAAGCAAAAAATCCTTGAGGCAAAAACTTTAAAAGACCGGTTTCATGTTCTTTCTGGGGTTCTTAAAGAAGAAATCGAAATCCTTAAAATTGAACATAAAATAGACGGGACAGTTCGGGAGTCGATGTCCAGGAGTCAGAGAGAATTCTATCTTCAGCAACAACTTAAAGCTATAAAAGATGAATTGGGACAATTCGATGAGCCGGGAGCTGAAGTAGATGACTTATATCATCAACTTGATTCAGGTGATTATCCTGAACAAGTTAAAGAAAAAGCTGAAGAAGAAATCAAAAAACTCTCTAAAATGCATCCTTATTCAGCTGAATCAGGAGTTGTAAGAAGCTATCTGGAATGGCTTTTAAACCTCCCATGGAATAACACTACAAAAGATCGCACTAGCTTCAAGGTAGTAAAAGAAATACTCGATGGTGATCATTATGGTTTAGAGAAACCAAAGCAGAGAATTTTAGAACATCTGGCTGTTATAAGATTAGCTGGAAAAGTAAGAGGTCCTATTCTCTGTTTGGTAGGTCCTCCGGGAGTTGGCAAAACATCGGTGGGACGTTCAATTGGAAGAGCATTAGACCGCAAGTTCGAGCGGATGTCACTTGGCGGGGTTCATGATGAAGCTGAAATAAGAGGTCATCGCCGTACTTATATCGGGGCTATGCCAGGAAGAATTGTACAGGCTTTAAAAAAAGCTGCTTCATCAAATCCTGTTTTTCTGCTTGATGAAGTAGATAAATTAGGAAAAGATTTCAGGGGCGATCCAGCGTCGGCTTTGTTAGAAGTTCTCGACCCGGAACAAAACAATACTTTTACAGACAATTATTTGGAAGTTGAATACAACCTGTCTGATATATTATTTTTGACAACCGCCAATTCGATTGCTTCTATTCCTGCTCCCCTTAGAGATAGAATGGAAATAATTCATCTGCCTGGTTATCTTGATTTTGAAAAACTAAGTATCGCTC
Source organism: Candidatus Zixiibacteriota bacterium (assembly GCA_034659415.1). Taxonomy (GTDB): domain Bacteria; phylum Zixibacteria; class MSB-5A5; order GN15; family FEB-12; genus QNAD01. The sequence continues at coordinate 2,915 of JAYEHE010000009.1, forward strand.
GTAATTTTCTAATTCCAAAACAAATCAAGGAAATCGGGCTATCAAAAATAAATTTTGAAATGACCGATGATGCAATTTTTGAAATTATAAATCATTATACTCGTGAAGCAGGAGTAAGAGAATTAGAACGGCAAATTGGTTCGGTGATGCGAAAATCTGCAGTGGATATAGCCAGCGGAAAAAGAATTAAAAAATTATCTATTAATTCACGTAAAATTAATAAATTGCTTGGTGCTCCGAAATATATCGGCACCAATATAAAACCGGAACCTACTGTTGGATATGCGGTCGGATTAGCTTGGACCGAGATGGGCGGCGATGTTTTGCCGGTTGAAGTTGTACCAATGAAAGGCAAAGGAAAACTTACTCTTACAGGCTCTTTGGGTGATGTTATGCGTGAATCAGCTACGGCGGCGCTCTCATATATTAGAACCTTCGCCTTGCAGTTTGGACTTACCGAGGATTTCTTCGAACAAATTGATTTGCATATTCATATCCCCGAAGGTGCCGTTCCCAAAGAAGGACCATCGGCTGGAGTTACTCTTATAACTGCCCTGATATCTACTTTGACTGATATTCCAGTTAAAACCGATATTGCCATGACAGGGGAAATTACCTTAAGCGGCGACATTCTTCCGGTGGGCGGTTTAAATGAAAAACTTTTGGCGGCTAAAAGATTAAAGATTTTTAAAATTATTGTTCCCGATAAAAATAGAAAAGATATTAAAGAACTACCATCTGAACTTCTTGAAGGGCTTGATATTCATTTTGTTAAACAGGTTAAAGATGTAATAAAGTTAGCCCTATTGGAATCACCTTACAAAAATTCAAAAACAAGAGCCAAAAGACCAATTAGTTATTCTGCTCGGGCTTAATTTGATGAACATGTAATTTGAACCGAAAGGTTTTTGTCATAGCTAAAACAATTTCAAGTAATTTTGTCGGCTCTTTTTTCAAACAAGAGCAATTACCCAAAGATAATAAACCACAAATTGCATTGGCTGGTCGGTCTAATGTGGGTAAGTCCTCGCTTTTAAACAAGTTAGTCGGTAAAAAAAATCTTGCCAAGGTATCCATGACGCCAGGCAAAACAAGGTCCCTTAATTTCTTTTTGGTCAACAATTCATTCTATCTGGTTGATTTACCAGGTTACGGATATGCTAAAGTTCCTAAATCTATTAAAAATACTTGGACAGGAATGATTGAAGAATATCTGACGCAAGGTAATAATCTTGTGGGCTTGATTCTTTTGATGGATTGTCGTAGGGACCCGAGCAGTGAAGATATTGAATTAATTGAATGGCTCTCACAAAGATCACTTCCGGTATTGTTTGTATTAACAAAAACTGATAAATTAAATCGTGATAAGATAAATAGGAAAATAAAGCAGATGGAAAATGAATTTGATATTAATCCTATCCCTTTTTCAACTGTTAGCGGTACGGGCAAAACAATTTTAGTAAACTCTCTGTTTTCTCTTGTAGAAGAATATAAAAAGTGTTAAAGGCAAAGGAAGTATGAACAAAAACAGAATTATTGTCGGTTGCCAATGGGGCGACGAGGGAAAAGGTAAAGTAGTTGATTTATTGGCGGCTAAAGCTGATATAATTGTTCGGTTTCAAGGTGGTGCTAACGCAGGTCATACTATTTGCGTAGATGATAATAAATATATCCTTCATCTGCTTCCGTCCGGTATTATTCATCCTGACAAAATATGCTATATTGGCAATGGAGTTGTAATTGACCCTTTCGGTTTAAAAGAAGAACTTGATATCCTTACAAAAAAAGGGATTGATTATAAAGGCAGAATTTTTGTTTCACCTGCCGCTAATTTAGTCCTTCCTTATCATAAACTGATAGATACGGTAGAGGAAAATAACAGAGGTACATCCAGTATTGGCACTACAAAACGTGGTATAGGACCAGCTTATGTTGATAAAGTTGCTCGCAACGGAATCAGAGTTGCTGATTTATTCTCTCCAGAAAGACTAAAAAAACGATTAGAATACCAAAAAATACTAAAAGAAAGATATTTGACGGGCTCCGATGATGAACGCTCTAATTTGGAAAAAACCTTTATAGAACTTGAGAAAATTACTCCATTGTTTAAAGAATTAGCTGTCGATGTCTCATTAGAATTGTATAAAGCTAAACAAAACGGAAAATCTGTTCTGTTTGAGGGTGCTCAGGGCAGTATGCTTGATGTTGATTTGGGAACATATCCCTTTGCGACCTCTTCTAATACAACCACCGGAGGTGCCTTAACTGGTTTAGGCGTTGGTCCAAAAATGATTGATGAGGTAGTTGGAATTGTCAAAGCATATACTACCCGAGTTGGGGCAGGACCTTTTCCGACAGAATTGATAGATGAAACTGGTGATTTGTTAAGACGCAAAGGAGATGAATTCGGAGCTACAACCGGAAGGCCAAGACGATGCGGATGGCTTGATTTGGTAGCCTTAAAACATGCTGTTAGAATTAATGGAGTTGAATCAATAGCCATCACCAAACTTGACGTTCTCGACAAAATGGATGAAATAAAAGTTTGTACTGCTTATGAGCTAAATGGTAAAAAGATGAATGAAGTTCCTCTTGATTTAGCTGAATTATCTTATGTAAAACCAATATATGAAACTTTACCCGGATGGTCAGAACCTTCAACCGGAATAACAGATTTTGAAAAATTACCGGAAAATTGTAAAAATTACTTGAATTATATTGTTAATGTTTTGAATGTTAAGATATGCTTGATTTCAACAGGAGCAAAAAGAACTGAAACAGTTTTAATTAACATATAAAAGGAGAAAAAAATGAAAAAACTCTTAATCCTATTTAGTCTAATCGCTCTTCTGGCAGTTTCAGTATTAGCTGAAGATACTGCTGATAAGAAAGAGGAGACGAAGAAAGGGGAAAAAACAGAAAAAGCTATGGAAACAAAAGTTATCGAAACAGAATCAGGACTTAAGTATATTGAAGTCAAACTCGGTGAGGGTAGTGAAGCAAAAGCCGGTATGACAGTTGATGTTCATTATACCGGATGGCTTGATGAAAAAGGTGAAAAAGGGAAAAAATTTGACAGCTCTGTTGACCGGGGTACCCCATTTAGCTTTCCACTTGGTGCCGGAAGAGTTATTAAAGGTTGGGATGAAGGAGTAGCCGGGATGAAAATTGGCGGTAAAAGAACTCTTATTATTCCTGCAGATCTTGGTTATGGTTCACGCGGAGCCGGCGGAGTAATTCCGCCTAATGCTACGTTGATTTTTGATGTTGAACTGCTTGGAGTCAAATAATCAAGTAAATTATAAATATTTATATATTCTTAAAAGAGTCCGCCTCGGCGGACTTTTTTTTATGGTAATAAATCTTGGTCAAAACTCCTGTAGTTTTGACTTTCTTGTTTTCCATAAATAAATTTAATCAAAACAACCCCAAACAAGTTTGTAGTTGCCACAAGACGAGATTATTTTTAA
>JAYEHE010000010.1:0-6367 GCA_034659415.1 Candidatus Zixiibacteriota bacterium
TGATTGACCCCAATGTACTAATAAAAACAGGACACGATCCGGAAAAATACACTGGCTATGCTTTTGGTATGGGGGTAGAACGTATTGCAATGTTGAAATATAAAATTACTGATATCAGACTTTTCTTTAATAATGATATCAGATTCTTAAGACAGTTTGAATAATTATGAAAATATCATATAAATGGCTTTTAGAACTTACCGGACTTGATTGGCACGTTGAAGAATTAGCTGACCGGCTGACACTCTGTGGAACTGCCTGCGAAGATATTGAAGCGACTGCTGAGTATATGGATAAAGTCGTGGTAGGTCAGATACTTGAAATTAAACCAGTAAAAGGTGCAGATAAAATTCGGCTAACAAAAGTTGATGTCGGTTCTGAGCAACTTGATATTATTTGTGGTGCGCCAAATATTGAAGTTAACCAAAAAGTCCCGGTTGCTCTGATTGGAGCAAAATTAACAGGTGGCTTTATGATTAAAAAAGCCAAAATTCGGGGAGTAGAATCTTTTGGAATGATCTGTTCTCAACGTGAACTCGGCATTTCCGATGACCATTCCGGGATTTGGGTGCTTGGCGAAGATGCCAAAATAGGACAGCCATTGGCTGAATATCTTGATTATGATGATTATATTCTCACGTTTGAACTGACTCCTAATAGAGCTGATTCTACATCGGCAATAGGTATTGCAAGGGATTTAGCCGCTTTGGCAGAAGTTGAACTGATTCGCCCTGAAATCAAAATTAATGAAATAAAAGAAAAAGCGGAAGATTTTATAAAAGTAAGTTCTGAGGATTCTATTGCCTGTCCAAGGTATGCGGCTCGAATTATTAAAAATGTGAAAGTTGGACCTTCGCCTTGGTGGTTACAAAAGAAAATCATAACTGCCGGTATGAGGCCTATTAATAATATTGTCGATATTACCAATTTGGTTATGCTTGAGATTGGACATCCGCTTCATGCTTTTGACTTGAAACGGTTTGGCTCTGACGAAGTTGTTGTGCGAATGGCAAAAGATAAAGAGCATTTTAAAACTCTTGATGGTATTGACCATGAATTAACTTCTGAAGTTATTCTTATCACCAATGGAAAAGAAGCTGTGGCGGCTGGTGGTGTGATGGGTGGTCTTAACTCAGAAGTAGAAGATAATACAACTGAAATATTATTGGAAGCGGCGTATTTTAACCCATCAATGATTAGAAAAAGCCGTAAATTGCTTGAACTGGTTACAGAATCATCAACAAGATTTGAAAAAGGAGCAGACCCCAATGCTGGGCTTGAGTTTGCTATAAATAGAGCCGCTTACCTGCTTCAGGAATTATGTGGGGGGGAAGTTCTCGAAGGTATAGTTGATTACTATCCGAACAAAATTGAACCAAAAGAAATCTCTTTAAGACCAAAGCGGTGCAATGATATTTTAGGAATTGAGATACCAAAACAGAAAATGGTTGATATTCTAACCAATCTTGAACTAAAAGTTGAAGCAAGTGACCCGATTAAAGTTTGGGCGCCAACTTTTCGCCCTGATCTTGAACGTGAGATTGACTTAATTGAAGAGGTTGGCAGGATAATCGGATACGGTAATATTCCTGATTCGGAAACTAATATTGGGGCGTTATTTACGCCTACTCATTTCGAGGATAGCTTTAAGTCTGAGTTGCGGGCAGTTTTGACAGGTTGTGGATTTGATGAAATTTTAGGACATGGTTTAGCCGATAAAAAATTAGCTGATAAACTTAATCCGGGATTACCACAGCTTAATTTAGTTAATCCAGTTTCTGAAGATATTAATATAATGAGAAATTCAATTATGCAAACTGCTTTAAAAGTTATTGAGCATAATATTTCTCATCGTAATTTGGATTTACAGTTATTTGAAATAGGTAAAATTTATAACCCGCCTGATAAAAATGATAATTGGGAAGAACCACAGAAGCTATTGTTAACGGTTTCAGGGAATTCTGCTGGTAGTTGGCGTGAAAAACCAAGACCTTTTGATTTTTATGATTTGACTGGAGCACTTGAAAAGGTATGGAATCACTTCAAATTTCCTGAAATTGAACTTGCTCATTGTAAATATCACTGGTTTACCGATGATATTTCTTTTTCAATTATTCTTGATGATCAGGTTGTGGGTGTAATTGGCAAGATTAATCAAACAGTTTTGAAAGATTTTGGAATTAAGCAAGATATTTACACTTTAGAACTGTTTATTGACCCGTTAATAAATTTTGGTCGGCAACTTATATCATTTGAACAAATGCCGGTCTATCCTTCGGCACCAAGAGATTTAGCTATATTGGTAAATAATAGTGTGAAGGCTGTTGATATAGTTAATACTGTAAAGAATGCTGCTGGGGATTTAGCCCAAAATGTTAAAATTTTTGATTTATATACTGGGAAACAAGTTGAAAAAGGTAAGAAATCTATTGCAATTGCAATAAATTATCGTTCCTTAGAGAGTAGTCTTACAAGTAAGCAAGTTGATGAAAAACAAAGGCTTGTTATTGATGCTTTAAAGCAAAACTTAAATGCTGAAATAAGGGACAAATAACATGGATGATAAACTTGGTTTATTATTTGATAAAGTTGAAAAACTTATTTCTCACATAGAAACATTAAAACAGGAGAATGTTTCCCTCAAATCTGAAAATGACTTATTAAAAGAGGAAATGATTCAACTAAGAAAAGAATGTAATAATATTAGAATAGATGATTCGGATAAAAAAGATACAGTTAAAACCAAATTAAATGGAATTCTGGAACGAATAAACGAACTTGAGGAATTGGCTGGATAGTTTTTTATTGACAATCATTTTACCAATTTTGTAATTTATTGAGAGTAAGCAGGATATAAAGGATATCCTGAATTGGTATTTTAAATTTGATAATATTTAAAATGTTATGAATAAAAATAAGGTAGTAGTAAAAATTTTTGGCGATGAATACCCTATTTCAGGGGTAGCTGATCCAACATATATTTCTAAAATTGCCGACTTTGTTGATTCAAAGATGAGAGAAACTGCCACAGCCAGTAATGTGAAAGTAAAAGATAGAGTAGCAATTCTGGCGGCTATGTCGATAGCTTCTGAACTACATGAAAAAAATGAAAAGCTTGAGACACTAAATAATCGATTTGAGTCCCGATTGGACAATATCAATAATCGATTAGATAATATATTGGCAGATTTCTAAATTTTATTTATAAATAATACTAATTCACTATTCTTTTATCCTTGCCATTTATAATAGATAAAGCATCCCGAATTTATCGGGTTGGAGGAATTAATGGAATTAGGAATTATTTATATTGTCGCTATCGGTGTTGTAATTGGGATAATCTCTTTCTTTATCTTCTGGACTATTGCTAAAAAAGCGAGTGCCCAGAAAACTAAAGATGCTCATGATGAGGCAAAGCGGTTAGTAGCGGACGCTGAAAGTACAGCAAAAATCCAGAAAAAAGAAGCGGTTTTAGAGGCTCGTGAAGAGTGGCTGAAATTAAAAGGGGAATTTGATAAAGAATCTGAAGCTAAAAGAAAAGAACTTGATGCTTTAGAAAAAGACCTTTCGGATAAGATTAGCTCCCTTAATAAAAAACTGGAATTTGTTGAAGTTAAAGACCGCGAAATCATCAATCGCGAGAAAAGTTTACAATCCAAGGAAAAAGGGGTTGAATTAAGAAAAGCCGAACTTGAAAAAATTACTCAGCAACAAAATGAAATGCTTCAGAAAATTGCTCAAATGACACCTGAGGAAGCTAAGCAACAGTTGATGAATAACATGGTTGAAGATGCCAGAATGGAAGCTGCCGCTCGAATAAAAGAAATCAAGGAACAAGCTGAGAGAGATGCAGAAAAAGAAGCAAAAGAGATTATTCTTTCAGCAATTTATCGGTGTGCCGCTGAGCATACAGTTGAAACGACGGTTTCGGTGGTTAGTTTGCCGTCCGATGAAATGAAAGGTAGGATTATTGGCCGTGAAGGTCGTAATATTCGTTCTTTTGAGACTGCGACAGGAATTGATGTCATTGTTGACGATACTCCAGAAGCTGTTATTTTGTCTGGATATGATCCGGTTCGAAGGGAAATTGGGCGGATGGCTTTGGATAAATTGATAGCTGATGGTCGTATTCATCCCACTCGTATTGAAGAAGTAGTTGAAAAAGCTCAAAAAGAGATGGAAGTTATTGTTCAGGAAGCAGGCGAGCAAGCCTGTTTTGAGCTGGGTGTTCATGGGTTACATGCTGATGTAATAAAATTATTAGGTAAATTAAAATTTCGTACTTCGTATGGTCAAAATGTTCTTGATCATTCAAAAGAAGTGGCAATGTTATGTGGCTTGATGGCGGCGGAACTTGAGTTGGATGCGGTAATGGCTAAAAGATGTGGTTTGATGCATGATGTAGGAAAAGCTATTGACCGTGAGACTGAAGGAACCCATACCCAGATTGGTGCTGATTTTGTTCGTCGTTTTAACGAAAATGAGGTTGTTATTAATGCTATTGAATCTCATCATGGTGATGTGCCGATGTTGGGACCATATCCAGTGTTAGTTCAGGCGGCAGATTCAATATCCGGAGCAAGGCCTGGTGCCAGAAGAGAACCGCTGGAAGCATATATTAAACGGTTGACTCAACTTGAAGAATTGGCGGATAGTTTCAAAGGTGTTTCTAAAGCTTATGCTATTCAAGCCGGTCGTGAAATAAGAGTAATTGTTGAACATTCTACTCTGGATGATTTGTCAAGCTCGATTTTATCAGCTGATATTGCTCGTAAAATTGAAAATGAGATGCAATATCCGGGTCAGATAAAAGTTACTGTAATAAGAGAGACAAGATCTACTGAATTCGCAAAATAAATTTCAAATAATATTTGTGTTTAAGGCGGAGTTTTATTAAACTCCGCTTTGAGTTTAAGTTTGTTTGTATGACAACCGCAAACAGATTTGTTTAATTTTTGGTTGTCTTAGAAAGTATATTCATGGCTAATTTCAGATTGATGTTTATAGCTGATGTTAATGGAAAAAGTGGGCGTCAGGCAACATCGTATATGATTAAGCCTCTCAGGGAAAAATTTTCAATTGATTATGTGATAGCTAACACAGAAAATGCCGCTGGTGGATTTGGGGTAACCCCGGAAATGGCAAAAAAATTCTTCAGCTATGGGATTGATTTACAAACTTCAGGAAATCACATTTGGGATAGGTATGAAATAATTTCATATTTGAATCAAAAACCCAAATTTATTCGCCCTGCAAATTTTCCAACTGGAGTACCGGGGGTCGGCTACTATATTGATGAAGTGGAAAATCAAAAAATTGGGATTATCAATCTTATGGGGCGAACCTATATGAAAGATATTGATTGTCCGTTTAAAGTCGGGTTAAAATTGGCAGAGAGGATTAAAGAAGACACCAATATTATTTTTGTCGATATGCATGCCGAGGCAACATCGGAAAAGCAGGCGATGGCATATTATCTTGATGGTATGGTTACAGCTGTAATAGGGACTCATACTCATGTGCAGACCGCCGATGAACAGGTGAGTGACAGTGGGACTGCTTATCTTGGCGATGCCGGTATGACCGGTCCTCATGATTCAATTATCGGTATGGAAAAGGAACCGGCTCTACAAAGATTTTTAACCGGAATGCCAAAACGATTTAGCACAGCATCGAACGACGTTAGAATATCCGGTGTAATAATTGATTGTGACATATTAAGCGGAAATGCTACTGCTATAAAAAGATTCCAGTATAGTTATAATCCGGAATCATTTGACCGAGATAAATTTCTGGAACAAATAGAGGATTTTTAAATGTCAGGTCAGTTAATCGACGGAAAATTAGTTTCTAAAAAAGTAAGAAAATCTCTAAAAATCAGAATAGAAAATCTTAAGGCTAATGGAATCGTACCAGGTCTGGCGGCAGTGCTTGTAGGAGATGACCCAGCATCGGCAACCTATGTTCGAAGTAAGGGAAAAGCTTGCGAAAAACTCGGCATATATAGTGAAACAATAAGAAAAGATGCTTCGTTAACTCAGCAGGAATTGATTGATCTGGTTCATTCTTTAAATAATAACCCAAAAATCCATGGTATTCTGGTGCAGTCACCTGTACCATCACATATTGATGAATTGGCAGTAACTCTGTCAATTGACCCTGCTAAAGATGTGGATGGTTTTCATCCTTACAATGTTGGAATGATGTTACTCGGGCGAGGTGGATTATTGCCTTGTACTCCTTACGGGATTATAAAACTTATGGAAGAATATGAAATTGACCCGACAGGCAAAGAGGTAGTTATTGTTGGCAGGTCTAATATTGTTGGCAAACCTATAGCGGCAATGTTAATGCAGAAAGGGAAAAT
>JAYEHE010000011.1:0-6361 GCA_034659415.1 Candidatus Zixiibacteriota bacterium
AATAGGATATTGATGCTACTATTTATCCAGGTTTTCGGGATATTCTTCCATATAAGTCTATTATATCTTCTTCCTGCAACTGTATATATCTTATATTTGTCACTCTTTAGCCGAAACAACTCAAGAACCATAGCAATTATACTTTCATTGACAACTTATATTGGACTTATAGCTTTAGTTTATACTTTAGCTTCTCAAAATTTTGAACTTTCAAAATATATTCTATTTTTTGACGGAAGAAATCCACATTCAGATTATGGTCTATTTTCAATTAGACATTTAAGTGATTTTTGGCAAGGACTGCTTTTAGTTTTCCCACAATTTTTAATTTTACTTTATATCATCATAGGTAGAGATAAATTGAAAAATATCAAAGGGATGGGATCAGCCACAATCATGAGTATTTCAGGATTGACAATCTTTTTTATTGCTTCTCCGGTAAATAGTATGCCTTTTGATTTGCCTCGCTTAAGTGCGTATCTGACACCATTGGCTTTGACAATTGCTATGGTTATTAAAGATGTGGATTTTTGTGTGAATAATGTTCCAATTTTCACTCGTTTATTAGCTGTAATATCGCTATTCATCCCTTTAAGCTATATCCCAATCTATACTAATATTCATTTAGCTGACAATTACTTAAAGGATTACCTTAACAAAAATGAAAAATACTTCCTTGAACAGAGTATTTCGTTCAGAGATTCTTATTTTTACATAAAAGATATGGACAAAGCTAATTATTGGGAATTAGAGCAACCTAAAAAATCCGAAGCATATATAAACATGCAGGGAAGCGCTAATTTGAGTGCTAATGGCGACCACCAATCAGCCTTAAAAACTCTGTACAGATTAGTTCTTGAATATCCCTATTGGACTGAGCCAAGAGCTTTGATTGCGTCTATAAATATTGAAAACGGTAATCCCCATATTGCCAAACCTCAAATTGATACTTGTTTGATTTTAGAACCGTATAATAAAGAACATTATCATACTAAATTTTTGTATTATAGAGCAGTTAATAATTTTCCCGGAGCTGTCAAAACGGCTCAGGATGCTCTTCAAATTTTCAACAATGATACTGAATTGTTAATTGATCTCATGGCAATTCAAAATACAATTGGCAACATTAATATAGCTGATTCACTTGCCAATCAGATTATAGATATTGACCCTCTTATTGCTTATCCATATGCAGTTAAAGGTTTTATATCCGAACGTTTGAAAAATTATGAACAGGCAATAAATCTCTATGAAAAATTTGTAAGTCTTGCTCCTGAGGATCCGGAAACGTCTAATATCAGGAAAAGATTAAACAATTTAGTTCTAAAGCAGATGGAAGAATAATTTAATTTCTGTTATTTAATCTGGCAAATCCATCCAAAGTGGCAATTTTGTATGCTTCAGATAAAGTAGGATAATTAAAAACTGTCTCATGAAAATATTCTAATGTCCCACCCAAAGTCATCACAGCTTGTCCAATATGAATAAGTTCGGTAGCTCTTTCACCGACAATATGAACTCCTAAAATTCTTTTTGAATTGGGGTCGAAAATTATTTTCAACATCCCGTCATGATCATTGATAATCTGTCCTCGTGCTAATTCATAATAGTGGGCGATGCCTATTTCGTAATCCTGCCCGTCTTTCGATAAAGATTCTTCCGTCTCTCCTATCATAGATACTTCGGGAATAGTATAAATTCCAAATGGTAGTAAATTGTTGATACAAGATGTATTTTTTGTTTCGAAGGCATGCCGAGCCGCCAAACGACCTTGATCCATAGAAACCGATGCCAGCGATGGAAAACCGATTACATCGCCTACAGCATATATATTAGGGCAAGATGTTCGATACATATCATTAACTTTTATCAGTCCGTATTTCTGCATTTCAATATTTACTGTTTCCAAACCAAGATTTTCTGTATTACCTGTTCTACCAGCGGCATATAATAACCTATCAGAAGTAACTTCTCTACCGCTTTTAGTAGTAGTAACCACCTGATTATTTTCAACGGTAACTTCTTTAGCACCATCGCCTAAAATTAAGTTTATCCGATATTTACGCATTAGATATATCAAAGTGTCAGCAATTTCCCTATCCAGAAAAGACAACAACTTCTCTCTGTCATCGACAATTGTAACTTTTGTACCTATATGCCCGAAAATTGATGCATATTCACATCCGATTACACCGCCACCGACAATTGTAAGCGAACGAGGAATAATATCAATATCAATAATACTTTCACCATCATAAATATATTTATTATCAAATTGGATATGCTCAGGATGATATGGTTTTGTTCCTGTTGAAATAATGATCACCTTAGCTTTTACAAAACGAGTATTCCCATCTCCATCAGAAACAACAACTGTATTAGGATCAGCTATCACGCCTGTTCCCTGAATTACATCTATCCTATATCGGGACATATTTTGTTGAATGATATCCAACTCCTGTTGAATAACCTGATCTTTACGATACATGAGTTCTCTCAAAGAGAGATTTCCCATAATAGTAGCTGTCATACCATAAACAGAGCGTTGTCTTAAACCTGCAATATACATTACAGTTTCCCGTAAAGTTTTAGAAGGTATTGTACCAGTGTGGATACAAACCCCACCCTGAACCGAATGCCTCTCAATAATAGCGATAGATTTTCTTAATTTCGAGGCTTGAATGGCGGCTTTTTCACCAGCCGGTCCGGAACCGATTACAATTAAATCATACTCTTTAATATTCATTTGAGTTACCTATTACAGTTATTTTGTTTAATACAAACTGAGTTAGCAAATGTCAACTGTAAATGATATTGATATATCTCTGATTATTCAGCTTCTACTTCGTTTAACTTATTTATATTTTTCAAAATAACGTTTGTCTCTTTCTGTGCTTTTTCACTATTGTTTGAAAGTGACCTGATTGAACCTTCTATCTTTTTGAAGTATGTATTGATATTATTGATAGATTCAGTGATATTTCTTAATACTAATGATAATTCACTCCTTGTTTGATTAAATCCAATATCTTTTACAACCGAGAGCAATGAAATCAAAAAGCCATATATATGCCCCGGTGAAGTTGGGATAACTCTCTTTTTTAACGCATAATCAAAACCTTCACCGTTTTTAAGAGTTATAAAATGGTAATAAATAGATTCGGATGGAATATACATCATGGCAAACTCGGTGCTATTTTCATCCGGCCTGATATATTTACCAGAGATATCATCAATATGTTTTTTTACTGTTTTAATGAATTCTTTTTCTAAATTTTCTTTATCGGAACCACTTGAAATCCGTTGAAAGGATTCCAAAGGAAATTTTGAATCAATTGGCAAGACTTTCTCCGAAAGAAAAATCACAGCATCAACTCTTTGACCGCTTCTGAATTTGTACTGTCTGTCAAAATGTTGGGATGGTAAAATTTCAGCCATAAGATTTTCAAGCAACACTTCACCCAGAGCACCCCTGATTTTGGGCGGTTTCAAAAGTTCTGAAAGGGCGACAATATTAGTTCCCAGCTCTTCAATTTTTTCCGTTTTAGTTGTAAGCTCTCCCAATCTGTTTTCTATCTCACCAAATAATTTTAACCGATTATCAAGAGTATTTCTATTTTCAGATAAGTTTTCATTGATTGTTTTATTAGACTTATCAAGAGTGTCTCTAATAGATATAAGATTTTCAAATTGCTTATTAATCAGATCAGATTTAAGTAATTCAAGCTGTTGTTGTAATACTGGTGGATTTTCAGCTTTATTAAGCCGAAATAACCAAATCAAAACAGCTAATGAAACTATAAAACTTAAACCTGCAAATACAGCTATGATAATTATGATTGTTTCCATCAGGAAAATTTTATCAGAAATCAATCAGGAAGCAACTTAAAATTATTTTTCTTTGGGATTCCATCGGGAAATAATATTTTTTTCATTTTAATATTAACAACCCGTTTTTCCTTGTCAAAATACTTATCGGAAGGAGAAATGCCCCATATATATTTAGCTAAAAGATGATTAGTGCCATAGTCATAAAGCCCTGCCTCATTCTGGTCGTATCTTACTCCAAAACGAAAACCTTCAAACAATTGACGACGGCTATATTGTTCTTCGAAAAGAGCAGATGAGATGCTATCTAAATTGTTTTGATGTTGAAAAAGAATATTACCAGTTACGTCCCCTTCTTTTTGTGCCTTACATTCAAACCCAATCCAGTTTTTATTTTCAGTAATTGTAAAGAAATCATTTTCAAAAAGCTTATTGCCTTTTTTAATTTTACCCGGTAAGATTTCTGCTTCATCTACCAGATTCTTCTCAATAAACTCATTAAACCCCAGAAGAACTTCACTCCATGCAGATTTATTTAATGTTTGTGCTAACATTGTTTGAATTGTTTCAACATTGAGGCCATTGATTTTATCAAAAGGGCCTGATAATTTTTTATATAGAAGAAAAAATTCATCTTGTCCAATTTTATCTATCAGATAAGATACAAACAGACCTGAGATAGGATAGGCTATGTCAGAAGCCGCATGCTCTTCAAATCCACTCATAGTCAGAATTGAATCCAACTCCACTACTTCATGGTGTAAAATATAACCGCCTAATTCAAGCAGAGGATAAGGTGCTTTTCCTGCTCGTCCCGCATAATAAACAGAAGTCCCTTCCCTCAATAGAGGAAGAGTATATAAAGGGATGTTTCCAAATTTATAATTTATCAAAAGATGGGCAACCTGATTATAATGAGGGAAAAAAGAACTAATAATATCATTAGATGCTAAATCAAAAGTTCCCTTTACAAGAAAACCGGTTATCTCTTCAACTTTTCTATCCGATGCACAGTAAAAATATTCTATTTTATTTTTTTCAATATATGCAATTTTTTCATCGGAGAAGTCAAAAGATTTACACAGTTTATTAATAAATTTATCCGCTTCAGTTAGAATTGTTTCATGAAGATAATTTTCCTGCCCCGGTTGGACATGTATCCTGAAATATTTTGACTCTTTAATCGTCCAATCTTTACAAAAATAATCCTGCGGATAAACCAACCAGACATAGTCATTTTCATTAGTAGTATAATAATAATGAGTAATTTCCTCGGAGCCAAGAATAGCAAAAAATTCTAATCTATAATGTGAATTATCTTCCAGTCTTTCGCTCGATTTGATTGGCCTTGTCAGATGATATTTCAAAACTTCTAAATCACGAACAATAGGCGAAGAACAATCAGCTTTAACTGGAATATTATCAAAAGTTATACCAAATCTTTCGGCTCTTTCAAGTGAACCTGGTCTCCAGTAATATTTAGCAGATTCAAAATTACCTGATTCCAATAAACTAAAATAATCTCTCAGATATTCAGGAGCACTAAGAGCAAACAGATTTGAAAAATTCAGCAAAATAAAAGAAAACACTAAAATTATTAGTATAATATTTTTTTTAAAATTCATAATTTCTCCAGTTTTTATATTAACAATAAATATATTTCTTTTACAAACTTTAGTCCAGAATATACTCAAAAAAAAAGCCCCAAAAAGGGCTTTTTTATATATTTAACTACAAGAATAAAATTTAGAATATAAATCCTATCGAAAACCTCTGTGTAGAAGACAAATGCCCGAAATCCTGCCAAGCATAATCAATTTCCAGTAAGGTAGATTCGGATAGTTTAGTATTTAGACCACCGCCAAAAGCAAGAGTTTCTTCGTCATAATTAAACTTATAACCACTTCGCAGAAAAAACTTATCGTCAAAATTAAACTCGGCACCTAAAGAAGCTTGCTGAAGATTGTCATTAGGATGTTTAATCTCGCCTGTCATAGTTAAAATATTTGACGGACCCATTTCAAAATCATAAGCCATACCCATCCTAAATACCATCGGCATTGAATATGGAGTAGTTTTCAATTCGGCACCAATAGACGAATTATTTCCAGTACCATTCAATTCATCATAAGGAACATCTAAATCAGAACCAGTGAATTGAAGATCCGGTCCCATATTGGAAATACTCATTCCTAATCTCAAGGATTGGTACCCAACATGAAGCAAGGTCCCAAAATCAAAAGCAAAAGTTGAGGCACGTTCATTATGAATACGCTCACCAACGTATTTGACTGTTGTTCCAAAGGAAAAACGATTGGTTAATTGTCTGGCAAAACTGGCTCCAATTGAATAAGAAGAAGCAGAATAAAATTGCCCGGTACCTTCTTGATCTTCAAAAGTTGTAATTTCCTGATCACCCATAGAAAGGACCGCTGCCGAAACTCCAAAAACACCAACATCTTCAAAGTAATGAGCAAAACCAAAATAATTAAGGTCAACATCTAAAAACCAATTTACATTGGTAAAGCTGACC
>JAYEHE010000012.1:0-6355 GCA_034659415.1 Candidatus Zixiibacteriota bacterium
ATATTTTTATTTTTTTTTGAATCATTTATGACTTATCCTTATCTCATGGATGAAGCTCAATTGATAGCAAAAGCAAAAGCGGGTGATTTTGAAGCATTCACAGAGCTAATAAACACCCACAAACAAAAAATCTATGCTTTGGCAATTAAACTTGTCGGAAACAAACAGGATGCTGAGGATATTGTGCAGGATACACTTCTAAAGGCAATTGATAAAATTGACCAATTTCGAGAGGAAGCATCATTCGGTACCTGGCTTTATTCTATTGCTTTTAATGAAGGACGTGCCCATCTTGGCAAACAAAAACATTCCGAGCTGAAACCTATCGAATCCTATCTTCCGGGCGGTGACGATGTTGATATGCATAAATCCGACAGTCAGCATCTTTTTGACTGGAAAGATCCGCATAAAATTTTAGAAAATGATGAACTTAAAACGGTTATCGGTCAGGCGATTGAAGAACTTCCATATAAATATCGTGCTCCGTTTTTGTTGCGCTACCATGAAGAGTTATCTATCAAGGAAGTTGCTGATATTATTGGAGAGACAGTAGCGGCAACTAAATCAAGAGTACTCAGAGCCAGGCTTGCTTTAAGAGATTATCTGTCAAATAAATTCGAGGAGCGTTATGAGTGAGAAGTGTCTTGAATATATTGCAGATTTGAATGCTTTTCTCGATGGTGATTTGCCAGATGAGCTTTGCATCGAAATTGAGAAGCATGTTGGTGAGTGCAACAACTGCAAATTGATGGTTGATACGCTTAAAATGACAGTAAAACTCTGCCGCGAGGGTAAATCTGAAGACCTCTCTCCATCACTCAATGACAAATTGAATATTTTGCTAAAGAAAAAATGGAACAAAAAATTCGGAGAGTAGCAATACTATTGTTTTTTATTTTTTAAGTTGTTCTGTCGTTCTCTGTTTTAGCCTGCAAATAGGTGCTTAAATTTATAGATTTATTATTTATATTGAGTTTTTTTCTGATACTTTTTCTTTGATTTCTAACAGTACCTTCGGATGTATTAAAATGGTCTGCTATTTTTTTTGAAGTCATTCCATCTTTGAGCATATTACATATTTCAAGCTCCCTTGGTGATAACTTAGTATAAAGTGACTCTAATTTACTTATAAATGGGGAGGTAATCGCAGAAAGATTCTTTTTTAATGAAGATATATAATTGAATTGTAATTCTGAAGCTCCACTTTCCAGATTTTGAATATATGGGAGGATTGTTTTATTTATATTTGATTGAACAGTTTTCATGTTTTCTTTTTGTTCTATTTCAATACTTTTTAACACCTCTACCAATGCAGATTGAGACTTAGTCAATGCTATTTGTTCATTAATTAATCTCTGATTACTTGTAGTCAATTCTTCATTGATTTTATTTAGTTCAGTAAAATCTTGAGAAATTCCAATAATACCTATTATGTTTCCGTGTGAATCTTTATAAGGAATTTTATCAGTCTTGACCCATTTTGTTTCGCCGTTAATTATTAATGGCTCAATAATATTTTTTTTGGCAATTTTTGATTCAATAACTTCCAAATCATCTTTCCAATATCTCTCTGCATTTTCCGGATATAATTCAAAAGCAGATTTACCTTCCATGTCCTCAATTGACAAATTAGAAATATCAGCCAACGCCTTATTTACTTTGATAAACCGATTATTCTTATCTTTGTAAAAAATGAGAGCGGGAACAGAATCAAAAATAATTTGTAATTCTTCTTTTTGTTGTAGTGTTTGTTTTTCTAAATACTTGCGTTTGGTTATATTTTCAGAAAAGTGTATGAATAAATCTTTTGAAATCGGCAACCAGTGAGTATCGAAAACTTGTCCATCTATTTTGGATTCACAACAAACATGCTGATCAGTTTTTTGTAACTTGGAAATCTGACACCATGGGCAAGGTTTATCTCTTTTAGCCCATGATTTATAACATTTTTCACCCAGTACTATACCTGCTTCTATTCCTGCTTTATTACTGGCAACTATTTCTTTTGTCTTAGCATTGATGAGTAACGTAGCATGAGGAAAACTTTCCAGAAATCTTTGCAGGAGTTTTGTTTTTGTTAATTGGGAAAATTCTTCATTATCTTTAGTAGTTGCAGGTTTTATAAGGCTGAGTTTATTTGAATATGGTTTTAATCTTTTTTTATCCAATGCTTTTTCAGTCTTGGTTTCCACTTATTTATACCCAAATTTCTTCTGCAACGTCAATTTTCATAATTCTTGTAATCATGATATTGTTAGTATCTTATCGGCAGATTGTTCAAAAATTATACAAAAAATTATTTGGTTAATAGCAAAATCCTGCCATTGTCGGAAAATATACTGTTGGCAACAGATAGGTTTTGCCCTTGAATATTGATTTTGGTATAAATTATAGAAAAATAGGAATTAATATGTTACAAGGTAACCGACGAAAAATAATATTGGATTCTATCATAGCAGATATTCTGAATTCGGCTTACTTGTAAGTATTTAAACAAGAAAAATCTGGTCGGTATAAATCGACCAGATTTTGTAATATTCTATCTTTGATAATTTCGTTATTTTGAAGCGGCGTGCTCGGCACGTAAAGTAGTCGCCAATGCCTTTATTTCACCAAGATCTTGAGTCATCATATTCCAGCCATACCAATATGCATAGTCAGGGTTGACATGGAAGAAGGCTTGATATGCCCGCATACGGTGTTTGAAATACATCTGAAGCAGAACTTGATCAATATAAGATAAATCATCTAAGTTCTCATCCCAATTTGCTCCATTGGTATGCATAAGAGCAAGAATAAACGGATAATTAAATGGATATCCTTCTGGTTTTTGAATAATTCCTTCTTTATAAAGAGCAGCTACAGTTTCAATAGCTTCAGCCATCAACCTGTCCGCTTTGGTTAATATAGCATCACCCGCATCAAGTTGTTCTTTAGCATATTTTGCAGAGTGACATTCGGAGCAAGTTTTGAGCATTTTGTCACGTTCTGTTTGCCACGAGGCTTGGTCTAACCTTACCATATCAACAGCTTTAACAGCATCAAGTATAGCAGTTGGTTCTCCGGTTTCAGGATTAAGAACACCAAGAGCTTTAAGAATTGTCACTCGGTCAGCTGCAGCCTGTTTATCTTCCGGCAAAGGAAGACGGACTCCAAGAAATCCCCATGCTGTTTTATTTTTATGGGTACCGTTCTGCAGGTGGCAATGTTGACAAGTAGGAGCGGCGGCACCTTCGGGCAGATCACCATCTTTTTTAGCAAAATAGCGTTCACCATGTTTGGAACTGGACCACATTTCCCATTGCGGATGATCATAACCCATATGGCACTGTTGGCAAGCTCTGGGATTGTTGGCTTCTTTTTTGGAAAATGTGTGTCGAGTATGACATTCATCGCAAGAGTTATTCTGGTAACGATAACCTTTTGCAAGCTGATCTGCTTTTTGTTCTGCAGTTTTTATGCCCATATTATGACAACCACCACAACCACGACCACCTTCAATCAGTTCGTCCGGGGCAAAATGTGTTGCCGGAATAGCATTTAATACTGTCCAGCCGTGATTATGCTTACCTGAAGCAAAAGAGTCAAATTGTTCTTGATGGCAATCAGAACAAACTTGTTCATCAGGCAATATAGCATTTTTATAATCTTCGGCTGTTTTGTGGCTCTCACCATGGCACGTAGAACAGGTCACATCATTTTCGGCATGCATGCTGACTTTCCAATCATTCACCTGCCCCGGTGAAATACTTGTGTGACACTCAATGCAAACATCATTAGCAACTGCAACACACGTCATAAGAGCTACAAAAGCGATTACCATCACGATTATTCTCATCAATTTCCTCCTCAATCTTTCGTTATTTATGTGCTTCTTAGTTTAAAAAATAATATACTAATTTTATCTACTTTTACATCTGTATTTATATATACATATATATAATATTTTGTCAATAAAAATTGTTAGAAAATAGTAGGTTCGCATTCGGTAAAACGGACTTTTCGCAATTGGATAAATCAAAAATTCGTCGTCTGATTGACGGAATAAGTTGTTAACAACCTCACAATTATTAAATAATTGGTTCGAGTGTTTTTAATCTGTGTTTTAATTGTTAAAAACGAAAAGATAGGTTTGAAGAGAGCAAATAAATACGGGTATTGTCATTTGAATTATTATGCCATTCCCATTCCGACGTAAATAAAAAATTAAGATTTAACGAATGAGTTATGTTTAAATCAGTTATAAGGCTGAGTCTTTCAAAGGTATAATTGGATTGGAATTCATTTTCTATATCCAAATTATGATGGCCCAAAATTGATTCAATTGTCCCAAATATTAGATTTGGCTTGAAAATAGTAGTTTCCAATTTTAATCCTGTTTCAAAGTAATTTTCTGAGTCAAACAAATCGGTTTCTTCTTCTGATAAATTTTCAAAAACAGGACCTGCAGAAAATATGTAAGTTTTATAATCAAAATTCGCTAATAATTCCAGTTTCAGTTTATCATAATTTATATTAGTTTGATAGTCACCCTTATAATTAACTAAGCTGAAATCTATCACAGAAACCAGAGATGTAATATTTGATAAATACAATTTGTTTCTGACAATTGATTCAAATCTGATATGATTATCTTTACCCTGTAATTGATTATATAATTTATTTTCTATGCGGGAGTAGAAATCCATTTCGCCTTTATCATGGTAAAGTAAAAAATTTAATACGGATCCATAAGAATTATAATTGAGTGCATTTGTATCAGGCACTTCTCGGAAATCAAAAAATAAATTCCAGTCAAAGAGAGAAAAATTATTAAAATATTTTGTAATCCCTGTATTTCCACCAAAACGGTAATAATTATAAGTAAATTCCGAAGTTGAATCAAAATTAACGAAATCGCCTTTTAATGAAACATTACCGTAAATGTTTTTCCCAATATCATGACTAAATTTAATTTTAGAATAACCCAAAAAATATTCATCCCCAGGTTGAGTTAATCCTTTGGTTTTATTCTTTAATTCCAGTTCGTTATAAATTTTTAATTTGGATTTATTTTTCTTAAAATATAAATCACTTATGAATCTGGTTCTATAAAATTCATTAGTTTGTTCATGACGGGTTTGAAATTCAAAGTTTTTATTACTATCAGGGAAATAGGAAATGTTAACGATAGATTTAAAATCATCAAGGTAATTGGATTTTAGTGACCATTCTGTCAAAAAAGAGTCTATTCCTGCTTGCGAAGTGGAATCTACAAAGAATTCCTGTGAAAAATAATCATAACCAAAACCGGCTTTAATCTCCAAATCTGACGCAATCAAATTTGAAAAAAATAATAGTACAGTAATTATAGCTGTTCTAACAAATGACATAATAAAACCTGATAAAATAATTTACCTGAATACTATTATTCATCGAACTATTTTACAATAAAAACCTGACATGAACAAAAATAATTATTTTGACGATAATTTACTTGTTATCCATAATTCTAAAGTTTTCATATAATTGTTGTCCTGATTCATTCCTTTGCCACCACCGCCACGCATGCCGCCTTTACCACTTCTTCCGCCTTTTTGTCTATCCATATTTTCGGGACGATTTTCCTTCATTTTATTTAAACTATCTTTATCAATCTCTCCCAGTTCAAAGCCGATACTAAATTTTTTATCATATTTGAGATCAAATTTTAATGGTTCGGTTAGAGTTAATGGTATTTGAAATTCATAAAAAATAAATCCACGCTCGGTATCTTTGGCTATATTGATTGAATTATTTTTTGTTACTGACCAGTTCTTTTTAGAATCAGAGAGCACATAGGTAAACTTTTCTTTAGCAATTTGCTGTATTAGTTGTTCTCGTTCTTCCGGAGATAATTCCTGAGAGCGGATCTGTTTTTTTTGAGGTGAAAATTCATCATTGTTTTTAAGTATTTTTATACCTGTTTTTTTATTTGTTCCACCTTTTTCATCTATCCAGATATTTAAGCCGCGTCTTTCAATATTTTTTATCAACATCAAATCTTTTGTAAGAAGCAACAAATAAATATGAGACTCATCGTTGCTAATTCCAACTGAAACTTTATCATCATTAAAATAATTAAATTCAGCCTCGTTCCAGTCTTTTCCTGAACCATCAATAACCATTCGATTGTTTGCATAAGAGCTGGTGATATTTATTTTTTCTTTACATCCAATTATTAATATCAATCCGAAAATCAAAACAATAATTTTTTTCATATTACTCCATTTATACCTTTTTTATAATAGACAGATGGGGGAAAGAAAAAGATTAATATAATATTTGAGTTTTAATAAAATGATAAAAGCCGGATTATGCAATCCGGCTTTTTCAT
>JAYEHE010000013.1:0-6295 GCA_034659415.1 Candidatus Zixiibacteriota bacterium
GAAATTATGACGAAGAAAATCAGAGCGAAAATTACAGTTATTTAAACGATGCGACCTGTCCTGATTGTGGCGGGGGGATGGTTAGGTTGGGGAATTGTCATAGTTGCCCAAGCTGTGGATTTGAAAGTTGTGGTATCTGAAAAAGCAAGTCATTGCGAGGAGTGTAACGACGAAGCAATCTATAATCATATTACTCTTAAAAATGAAGAGAGATTGCTTCGTCCGCCTATGGCGGACTCGCAATGACAGATAAAGAATGGTAGGCAATAAAAGTAGGTTGGGTTTCACATCCGCATGCCAACGGCACATTTTCAACCACAGGCGGAAAGAAACCCGACAAAAAAGCAATAGGCAGAGGGTCAGAAAAGAGAATATATGAGATTGGATGAGCTTAAAAGATACGGTATCCCTAAGCGGATAATTAAAATTTGGCAGAAACGCCAGGGGGATTCTCTGCTTCCGGTGCAAAGCAAAGCTGTTCGCAAAGGGCTTCTTGGTAAGCAATATGATAATCGGCATGAGCCGGTTAGTATGCTTATTGCTGCTCCAACCTCATCGGGTAAATCATTCTGTGCAGAGTTGGCGGCGATGCAAGCTCTAACTATGCGTAAAAGAGTAATTATGCTTTTTCCGCTTAAATCTTTGGCTGAACAGAAATATCAGCTGTTTGCCGAAACTTATGCTTCGCTTGGTATCAAATGTCTTATCGTAACCGGTGACTATCCGGAAAATGATACCGCTTTTACGCGTGGTAATTATCAGATAGCAGTAGCAATTTATGAAAAATTTGACCAGTTGCTGACATCATCGATGGATACTCTTAAGAATATCGGTTTGGTTGTGGTTGATGAAATTCAGACTATCAGCGAACCGGGAAGAGGGGCTATTCTTGAAAGGTTATTAACAAAAATAAAAGCCTCGGTTTATAACCCATCGCTGATTGGTCTGTCGGCTGTGATTGGTTGTGATGATAATGATAATAACCCGGCTGTTGCTGAGTCTCTTTCGGAGTGGTTGCAGGCAACTTTAGTTGAGGAGAGTGTTCGCCCAGTGGACCTTATTAGAGGGATAGCCGCTGAGGGAACTTTTATGTATCGTTCGTATAATAATCATCTTGATGGCAGTGAACCATATATGTCACTTGAATCAGGGGTTGGAGATGATCTGTTTAATTCTTTTATAAATCAGATTAAAAACAGCGACGGGTCAACGCTGATTTTTTTGAAGTCCCGCATGGATACGGTCAATTTTGCTTTTCGATTAGCGTCGTCGGTTGATTGGAGAGGAGCGACTCAGGCGATAGCCAAATTGGGAGACGAAGAGCCATCGTATCTAATTCGTTCTCTTTGCCAGGTTATGAGTAAAGGGGTAGCTTTTCATAATTCAGACCTGTCGCAAAAACAAAGATTTATAATAGAGGAAGCCTTTAAGGATAAATCAATTAGGGCGATAATTTCAACTACTACTTTAGCGATGGGGGTGAACCTTCCGATTGATACAGTTTATCTTGAGACAGTAAAATATGTTTCGGGGAAATACAATGATAAGCCCTCGCTTGTTCCGGTCAGCCGTTCTGAGTTTGAAAATATGACAGGTCGTGCCGGAAGACTTTTGAATGGGCAGAGCAATAACCCCGGGCGGGCAATTGTGTTGGCGGAAAATTCTTTTGACAGAGATATTCTATGGGAGAATTATATCGCAGGAAATTATGTGGAATCTTTTCGGTCTGTTTTTAGAACTATGCCGTTGGTTGACTGGGTTCTTAATATGTTGGTGACTTCTTTGGCTGATAGTTTGGATTCTTTGTTTTTTCTTTATCAAAACACTTTACATGCTCAAATAGAAGAGAGTAAAGCACTCAATCATTTTGATTTCGATGAAGCTGTTCAGCTTTTGATTGATAATGATTTGGTTAAAAAAGGAGAGGATGACAGCCGAAAAGTTTTAATTCCCACTTCCACAGGCAAAGTGGCGGCTTTGGTTGGTTTGTCGGTACGGGAAACAGTTTATTATTTAAAAAAATTAAAAATCGGTTATCCTGATAGTTTGGCAAGCTGGATGACATTGGTATTAAGCGGACCGGGCTGGAAACTTCCTCCAGCTGTTTTATCTCAGGCAGAGTTTATCGGCAATGAACCGCTTAAGGTACTTTATCGTTTTTATGATGATCTAATGCCGGATGTTTCTCGCTTGGTTTCCAGTCGGTTTGAAAATGAGCCTTTGACCTATCGGGGAGCGGCTTCGCTGAAGGCGGTTCTTCTTCTTTGCGACTGGTGTCATTTGATGCCGGTACGGGGGATTGAGGAGAGATTTCAGGTTCATTTGGGGCAAATTCTGAATTTGGCTGAAACAGCTTCTTATCTGATATCTGCTTTGAGTCGGCTTATAGAAGTGACCGATAGAAATTTATCTTATAAAGACGAGTTATGGCAGTATCAGTTTTCTCTTCGTCATGGGCTTCCGCTTAAATGGTACCAATGGCATGCTTGTTTTGGGCAGATTTTAAATAGAAATGACTATGTCAATTTGTCTGAGTTGGGGATAGATGAGTTATCTGAGTTATGTAATCTTTCTCAGGACGAGAAAAAAGGAATATTTAAGGAAAAATCTAAGTTGAAGTTAATCAACGAGAAAATAGAAACAATTAAAGAGGAGGTTGAGATGAGTGCAAATTCTTTAACCGTAGAGACAGGAATCAAAGGGAACGGGGCAGTTTTATTTGGGAAACCGGAATTAGTCGAAATTGATGGTAGTTATGAACGGGAACGATATTTAGTTAAGGTTAATGGCTTTCCGGTACGACTTACGGGGAAATCATTTAAGTATTTTGCCAAATTGGCTTTTGCTCGATTTAAAGGAGGTTCAGGATGGATTTACAAGGAAGATATTGAAGTCGGTTTCAACCAAGCTCGCTATTTATACCGTATGAAAAATGAAATGGCGGCTGGTTTGAATATGGATTGGCAGGTTATTGAAAATAATAGATTAGGTTATTATCGGCTTAATGTGGAGCCGTCTAAGATTGTAATAAACTATGATAATCTTAGAGACCACCCGGATTATGAAATACAAGCTATGGTGGCTAATCAGCCCAAGCCAGAACAATCGAAAAAAACAATTAAACCACTATCAATGCCAATTTCAGACGATTTAAGAAGTAATCCTGGGCTGTAACGGATTCTAAAAGCCGATAAAAATTAGAGCTTGTTACTGTGCCCGGCTCGCCTAGGCGAGTCGCCCACATAATGGCTGACTCGCAATGACAGGTTTTTTGATTTTGCCAATAATCTCATGCCCTGTTTAAAACAAACGGGGACTTTTTTATTTGGGAGCAGAAATAAATGAAAATTGTTTAATAATGGTAATTGTTAGTGCGATTTAACGTAAATAAAAAAAGAGATTGATTTGTTCTATGGAAACAGGTTCTTTGACCGATAAGAGATAAATAACAGTTATGATAAAAAAAACAAGACATAGACTGCCGATTTTGGCAACTGATAAAGTTGAAGAATATCCGGTTCTGCCTCTTAAAACAGGAGTACTTTTTCCGGGGATGATGTTAACTTTACAGGTTGGTCAACCGACTAATTTAAAACTTTTGGAAAATAGGGCAGGCAAAGAGAAAGAGTTCATAGCCGCCTATTCGCCATCAAATAGAGAATTAAGCGAAGTCGGAGTTGTTGCTATTGTTAGAGATAAAAGAAAAGTATCCGGCGAAGTTTTGCATGTTACAATAGAAGGCATCAAACGAGTTAGTTTGGATAATATAACCCAAGAAGAACCATTTATTAAAGCTACCTTCAACAGATTACAATCACAAGTAGGATTACCAAAGAATATCAATCAGAGAATAGATGAAATTATTGAATTGATTAAAGAAATTATCAGGTTGGATTCGACTTATTCTCCCGAACTGCTTAATGTAATTGAAATGCATAAAGAGGATCCTTCATGTTTTGTTGATGCGGTTGCGGCTAATTTACGGTTACCTTTACAGGTAACGCAAAGTATTCTTGAAAATGTAAATCTAAAGCTACGGTTTGATAAACTGTTTGATGCACTCAGTCAGGAAATGAAACGTACGGTAATTATCCATAAAATAGATAGCAATGCTCTGGTCTCACTTGAGAATGAACAGGAAAAACATTTTCTGCGATTGAAACTGCTTGAGATTAAGAAACAGTTAGGTGATGATTATATCGAAGAAAAAGAAGCATCTCGGATAAAAAACCTTATCAAGCAGAATAGTAATTTGCCGGATGATGTAGTTTCCCGGGCGATAATCGAAGCTGATCGGTTGAGCCAGCTTTCGACTGCTTCGGCTGAATATGGGGTTACCAAAAATTATCTTGATTGGCTTCTGGATTTGCCTTGGGGGAAATGCTCTCAGGAAACATACGACATCGGTGATGTGGAAAAGATATTAAATAAATTATATTTTGGTCCTAAAAGTATAAAAGAACAGATTTTGCAAAGATTATCTGTGAGAAAATTATTGGGCGGAGTGAATGAAGGTGCAAATCTTTGTTTGGTCGGAGCACATGGCACAGGTAAGGCATCTTTGGCTAAAGCTATTGCCAAAGCTTTAGGCAAAGAATTCATAAGGATTTCTGCCGGTGGAATCAATGAAGTTTCCGAATTGAAGGGAATGCCTCGTACTTTTTTGGGAGCTATGCCGGGGAAAATTATTAGAACATTACGAAATTACGGTTCATGTGATCCTGTGGTTCTTATTGAAGATATAGATTATTTTAATCTTGAAAATGATTCTTCGGTAAATATGGCTTTACTTGATGTGATTGATACAAGAAGGAATTCACGGTTTTTAGATAATTACTTGGGTGTTCCGTTTGATTTAAGTAAAGTCTTTTTTATCTGTTCCGTGAGATCTTATGAAGAAATCCCTGAACAATTTATTGAAAAATTAGAGATACTTGAGTTCCCTGGTTATATAGAACGGGAAAAAATTGTTATTGCAAAAAGATATATTATTCCAAATCTTTTAAAAAAACATGGTATTTTAAAATCAGAATTAAAATATACTGAAAAAATACTTTCAAAAATCATAAATAATTATACGCTTGAAGCTGGATTGTCAGGATTTTCTCAACAGATGGAGAAAATTTTCAGAAAAATTGCCTTACAAAAAGCAGAAAAAGGGAAATCAACATGGAGGATTTCTGAAAAGAATATTGATACATTTCTTGGACCATCAGTATTTATTCCGGAAAAGCCGGACAATCAACCTGAGATAGGCTCTGCAGTAGGATTGGCTTGGACCGGAAGCGGCGGGGAACTCATGTTTATTGAAGGTCTTAAGATGAAAGGCGATGGCCAAATATTTACTACCGGTTCATTAGGCGAAGTAATGCGGGAATCTATACAAGCGGCATTTTCTTATGTGCGGTCAAAAGCGGATATGCTTGGTATAGACAACAATGATTTTAATGAGTTTGACATTCATGTCCATTTCCCTTCGGGAGCGGTTCCAAAAGATGGGCCATCGGCAGGGATTTCTATTTGTTTAGTTATTGCCTCAATTATGTCTGAACGGCCTATCAGGAATGATGTTGCTATGACCGGAGAAATAACATTGCGGGGTAAAGTTTTGCCGGTTGGGGGTCTTAAAGAGAAAATTTCAGCGGCTTATAGAAGTGGAATATATCATATTGCTATGCCTAAAGAGAATAAAAAAGACTTAAAGGAACTTCCTAAAGAAATAATCCGTAAAACCAAATTTACATTTATCGAACGGGTCGATGAGCTGTTTGAAATTTGCCTTCTTGACTTTACTCCATCCGCTTTTACTTTAGAAAAAGTATTCGCCGAAGAAATTGCAAAAGCAAAAAAGGAAAGCCGTAAAATTAAGAAGAAAACTACTACCAAATCAAAAGTCGCTCAAAAAAGAAAATAAATTTATATTTTCTTATTAAATTTAAATCATTTTAAAATAATCACATTGCAATTCATAGATAGATATTAGTTTTTTCCCTTGACATCACATGTATTATGTATATATTTTAATGCAGAGGACGGTAATTACTTATCGCTAAATACTGTAATGTAAAAAGACCATTTGATGTGATATATATATATGAATATAATTACATTGGTTTTGTGTCCAATGTTTTCTGTTTAATGATTGAATAAAAAATAAATTGTTAATATGCATGGAGGCTTAAATGAAATTTAAACTGATAGGAATGGTTTTATTCTTTTTGTTGCCTTTTGTTGCAACAGCTCAGAATGGTCTGTACACGATTGACCATATCGATGGTTTGTGGAACACGGATAC
>JAYEHE010000014.1:0-6294 GCA_034659415.1 Candidatus Zixiibacteriota bacterium
GCTCCATCAATTCCAATAGAATGAATCAGATACAGTCCGTTAGACAGAAAAGAAACATTTATCTTCTTCTTCTTATTATTATTATTATTATAATTATTTGTTCTGATCAAAACCCTTCCAGCCAGATTCGAAATCTCGATAACATTATGATTATCCGAACATAACACTGTCACATAAGATGATGCAGGATTAGGATAAAAACTACAATCACCTCTATCCTCCGAATCAATCCCAAAATCTGAAAAATACACATGAGAAACATCACCTCCCTCAGTAAGATAACCATAAAGAGCTATCTCATTAATTCTGGCCTTCACTGAGCTATACATAGTAAGTCTGATTGACCGCGCAAACACTTTCAATGGGTGATAATTCCAGGCATTGAAGTTCTTACAAGAATCTGTAAATATGTCTTCCCATTCTCCATCATTTAGAATACTAACAGCAATATCACCAGTGAATTCGATATCATGGAAGAATATACTCTCAAGATAATACGATGCACCAAGGTCAATTTCAAGACTATAAGGCAAATTATCAAGATTTGTTTCAGGTATCCATGGGGAGCTAAGAGGATGCTGATCAAGAGTGGGGTTCAAATCCTGCTCATCAACCAGGTACTTTGGTGATAAAATACTTCCACCTTCTACCAAATCTGTAAGCTGATCTTCTGAAATAACAATTCGCTCAGAGGTATGAATACCTGAATAAACCGGACCTATCCCAGGGTAGCATGTCATACCAACTGAATCCATCAGAAAGACTCCATCCTCAATAGTATAATCCAGTTTACAGATTGAATCCAAACTATTATTTTTAACTACCAGAGTTGAAGGTCGTTCACCTTCATTCACAAAAAACGGGATATCAGTATTGAATTTATTATACATTAAATACATGTCGTTATACTGATTCATATTTTTAACAATCACACTACCTCTTGAATCAATAAAATAGTTATTATGCAAATTTATCGGTCTGTTTTCCTGAGCCCAATAGCGATCATCAATGAAGATACCCAGGCTGTTTGCGCAATAATTATTAAAAATTTCAATATCTCCTATACCAAGAACAATAATCCCAAAAGCCGGACAATTCACAATTATATTACTATAAACTCTCGCTACCGAATTTCCCCCAATCTGAAGTGCATTTCCTTGTGATTCAAGATTCTGAATTCCGGCAGAAATCATCAAATTATTAAATAACTCAACATCTTCAACACAATTTGCTATTTGAATACTTTCTCTGTTCGTATCTGTAACGATATTATTATAGATTCTCACATGCCTGAATTCCATTCCCGGTGAAGTTGTTTCACCTATGTACATTCCGGCGCTTACGCCATGAATATATAAATCATGAACAATCAGATTATTGAATTGAGGATAAGGCTCTGGAGGGGAGCCATGATAGTCTTTTTTTGCATATAATCCAAAAAAAGTATCATCTCCTCCTACAATCTCAATATACTCGGCTTCACAATCAGAGCTCAGTCCTGAAAAAGACAATCCACTTTCTTCGCCCAGCAGTTTAAAACCGTATCTGAATGAAGAATCTCCTGATCCTGTTACTTTAATGTACTTGCAATCAACAAAATCAAGAGCACCCAGAGTGGTTGAAGAAATAAAAACCTGTCCGCCTGAATTGATAAAGACAACAGGCTTAGTAGTATCTCCTGATATACCACTAACCTTCAACTGTTTACTCCTGGGAGCTAAAATCCTGACAGTATCTCCCGGACCCGGTATCGCTGCAAATGAACTAGCATTAATAAAAGTAAGACTTGAATCAACTTCATAGACTCGTTGTCCGAATAAAACGGTGCCTTGCAGAGTAATTAAAACAAATAATACAATAGAAATACTAAATTTTTTCATTGGCCAAAACAATAAATTAATAGTCAACGGAAAACAAAATTAAACAATCTAATGATTATTGTTTGTCAAACAGTTCCTGAAAAACTAACTTTTTTATTCAAAAAAAGTTAGTTTTATCCTTAGGTTATCTAAGCTATGAACCGAACATAATAGAATTAAATATAAACGGATGAAACAAAAGAACTTATCGGTTGAAACTCTTCGAGGATTGGCTATCATCCTTGTTGTAATAGGACATGTAATTGGATATGACATACTTGGAGGCATGAAGGTGCCTGAAGATTCAAGTTGGAGACACTTTTATTTCACATTTTCCTACATAAGAATGCCCTTATTCACAGTGATATCCGGCTGGGTATACTCTTTGTATCCTATCAAATCAGGTACTGGATTCTCTTTCATGATGAAAAAGGCCAGAAGAATTCTAATTCCAATGGTAGTGGTTGTTTCCATATATTTTATCAGTCAGGTATTGTTACCCTATACATCGATGAACGAATCAATTGCTGATATCTGGAAGGTCTACATATTCCCCTACAGTCTATACTGGTATCTGCCTTCTCTGATTCTGGTTTTTATTATTATCACAATTCTTGAAGAGCTTAATCTCCTAAAAGATATTCTTAGTTGGTCAATATTCTTTTTGATATCGATTGCAGGGCTTTTACTCAGGGACTTATTTCTTGAGGGCAGCACAAATTATTTCAGTTACCTTGGTGCAATATACTTGTTACCGTTCTTTCTGTTAGGACTGGCAATCAATCGGTTTAAGGAAGTTTTCAGCAATAGAATTTTCCTCTGGATTATGCTGATTCTTCTTATTGTTGGCGTTCTTTTGCAGCAACTTGGATGGTATGAAGTATTTGAATATGATTTTTATATGTTAAAAAAGTCTGGCCCAATTGGACTTCTGGTCGGTATTACTTCCACAATTTTACTTATGCGTATCAAGTGGAATAATAAGATACTGATATACATTGGAGGGTTTTCATATACAATCTATTTATTTCACGTTTTCGGTGTCGGATTAACACGCGTTGTCCTGCAAAAATACATTGGAATCTCTAATAATTATATCATCTTTTTCGTTTGCCTCACTGCCGGAGTAGTGACACCAATAATTATAGAATACATTTTTGATCGTTATCAGTTATCCCGTCTGCTATTTTTAGGAAGAAAACTAAAAAAACAAACCAAATGAAATTCATAGGATCAGTTACAAAGCCATTACAAACTATAGTCAATTCAGCCATTCTGAAAAAGTATAATACTCATAATGAGAATTTTGCTATTGAAGATGGATTTGAATTATCAGAGAAAGATGGCATTAAGATTTTCACAATTGGCAGTATATACAATTTAAATAAGCTAAAACCCTCATTTAAGGATGTTTCAACAATTGACGAATTAATTCGTGAGATATATAAGAAGCAAGGAGTTGAAGGATTTAAAGTTCTTGATGGAGAGTACACAATAATTATTCAGGATAATGGGAAAACCCTTCTGTACAGAGACAGGCACGGGGCAGGCGAACAGGTATATTACACTGATGACTATTTTTCATCTCATCAAAACCTTCTTCTTTCCTTCACAGGATTTTCTGCTGAACCGAACTTTAACAATCTGGCTCTATTTCTGAACCTAGGCTATATTCCATCACCCGGCACTGGCTTGATGGGTGTAAATAAGCTCGCTGGGGGACAAGCACTTACTTTTGAGGATGGAAAATCAACTTGTGTTGACATCTATAGTTTTGAGGACTATTATTCTCCTGAAAAGTTTTTAAAGATCTCTGAACAAGAAGCAACTGAAGAATACGAAAGACTACATAAATCAGCTATCAAAGACAGAGTTGGATCGTCAGATGCTGTTCAATTACTGCTGAGTGGCGGGTATGATTCAGGCGGAAATATCAGCGCTTTGAGAGATGTCTACTCAGGAAATGCCTCAAGCTATTCTATAGGATTTAAGAATAATTCATGGTCTGAATTACCTCTCGCAAAGATTCTTTCTGAAACATTCAACACAAAGCATTTTGAATATGAGATTGATGGCAGCGAAATTGAAGATTTACCAGAGATAGTAAGACACATGGGTGATCCATTTAACGAAAATGGTGTCTTGTTAAACTATTCCGTCATGAAGTTGGTGAGCAACAAAGAGGGCAAAGGAATTATTCTTGGCGGAGACGGAAACGATCAACATTTTGGATCTGCCGGAAAAGAGCTTGCCTTAAACCATACATACCGTTCTAATGGAATAGCAATACTCCAGAAAATAGTTAATGGTTTTGCCGGAATGAGCATATTCGATAAAGACAGTATCCTTTTTAAGATCCGATTTCATAATGAAAAGGTTCTCAATATTCTTAAAAGTGACAGTTTTGGTTTAAGGAAATCTCAGATATCAAAACTATTTAAGGAAGAAACAGATATTTCACATCCTGAATATTTGAAAAACCTTCCGGATGATATAAAAGGGTTCGACCAACTTTTCATGATTCATAATTATTTTAGTGACATAAAACAGGTAATAAATGAAG
Source organism: Candidatus Zixiibacteriota bacterium (assembly GCA_034659415.1). Lineage (GTDB taxonomy): Bacteria > Zixibacteria > MSB-5A5 > GN15 > FEB-12 > QNAD01. Next base: position 4,423 of record JAYEHE010000014.1, read on the forward strand.
TCATCCTGTTTAAGGCTTCTAAGCTCGCCGGTCAGTTTGACAAGCAATTATCATACCCATACATGAGTACTGACCTGTATAACTTTCTAATGCGATTACCCAGAAATCTGAAACTAAAAGGATCTCTGTCTGATTGTGCAAGCGGTGCAGGGAAATCAAAATTTCTTCATAAAAATTACCTGTATCCCAAGCTTCCAAAAGAGATTACAGAAAGAAAAAAACAAGGTGGTTTTGCTCCATTACCAATATTTCTGCAAAATACTGAACAGTTTAATAAAGTAGCTAATATTATCTTGAACTCCTCAATAGCCAAAAATCATTTCAATTTTACCAGTCTTATAACGCTACTGAATAATTATAGGGATGGAAAGGATGGACAGGAATATTGGTTTTGGTATAAACAAGTCAGAGCTTTTCAAATTCTGAATTTGTTAACACTTGTAATCTGGTGGGATATAATGATTGAAGGGAAAGAAATTAATACCTTATCTGAGATGTAGGCTTCTTGTTAAATCCTGAGAACAGAATATCTTTCTTTCGATTTGGATCACTAAGCAGTTGCTTATCCCATTTTGGCGATAAATAGACAAAAACATAGCTCATAAAGATGACCATCGCTATCGGCATCTGTCCGTATAAACCATTTCCATAACTTGCTACCATTATACCTGCTATTCCTGCAGTAAGACCAATAATGATCTGCCGTAACTCCGGGTCTTTAAGCTTCCAGCTTATAATAGAGCAATGAATAAGAATCCAAAATAGAATGAATAAGTGAATACTCAAACCAATAATTCCCATCTCAGCCCATATTTTTACATACCAACTATCTGTCGGGGTTTGGGCCAAAAATGTATTCGGACTAAATCTCATTCCCCAATTACCAGCTGAACCAATTCCTCCCCCAAACGGCTTATTCCTTAAAAATATCTTAAGTCTTTGCTGATTCTCAATTCTGACCTGATAAGACTTATCAAGCTTTGGTTGTACTGCCGTACGAATTCTATAAACCTGATAATTATTATTCCCAACCGAAGTGTATCTTAACGCTCCATAAATTACAATAACTCCGATAACACCAATAAGAAAAACTTTAAAATTCTTCCGCAGAAACAAATAGAGCATAATACCAGGAGCTGGAACAAAAAGTGCTCCCCGGGTTCCTGAATATAGCATCCCCATCAAAGTAAAAACAGAAATTCCAGCAAAAATCCACTTCTTAAGCTTGGTTCCAGGCCCCATAGCAATAATAGCAGCAAATAAACTTGTATGTCCCATTGCAGCACCAAAAAGTCCGGCATCACTATAGAAGGAAAATGCCCTTAATCTTCCTTGTATTCGATGGGTTAACTCACCACCTCCATCCAGCCAGGCAGTTTCCCAGGGATCAGGACCAATGGTAACCTGTTGAATACCTTTTAATGCTGCAAAAAAAGATAGTATCATCCAAATCCATATAAAAAGCTTAAGGTCTTTAATATCCTTTATTAAGAGAAAACCTATGGGCACCATCAGCACCTGATATAATGCTACACCACGCATTGCGTAGAACCATGCCTGAAAGCTCACAGCCAGAGGATTAACAATCTCCAGAAGAACAACTCCAAACCAGACAAGTGATAAAATTGTCACATCATGGTTTGTGACCTTCCAATTAATATCCCTACCCCTTCCTAAAATAATCGCAATAAGTGAGAGAAAAAGAAATCCATCAATAGCGAGTCCGAAAGGTATATTAGGAACATATCTAGACAACCCGATTGCAAAAAAGGAAAAGGAAAATGCAAATATTAATCCCACTCTCGGCTGGGTAAAAACCCTGATAACAATATATGCAACAAATGGGAGAAGGATCAATATCATGGCAGTTTT
>JAYEHE010000015.1:0-1756 GCA_034659415.1 Candidatus Zixiibacteriota bacterium
ATGTTTATTATAATGAACCCCCTCGGGAATCCCGAAGGGGACAAATTTACCCTTCCATTGCGAATTCATCTTCAATGATGGTAGGCGTAACAAAAATTACTAGATCACGGCTTTCAAGTCGGTTGTTTGTGTACTTGAAAAGTAATCCAATAATTGGAATATCTTTCAAAATCGGAACACCAACCTCAGTGGATACTTCATCCTGAGTGGTTAAACCACCGATAACAGCAGTTTGTCCATTTTCAACAATAACGTTTGTTTCAGCAGTGCTAATACTAATAATAACACCATTTGGGTCATACTCATAAGTAGAACGTTCCGGAACAAGATGCATTAGTATTCGATTTTCCGCAGTAATATGTGGAGTGACTTTAAGTATTGTTCCAACTTCTTCAAATGTTATAACAATATTACCTGATTCATCAAATTGTTTGACTGGAATTTTCTGTCCCATCTGAATCCTGGCTTCTTTATTGTCAACAGTAGTTATTTCTGGATGAGCTAAAACTTTGCCCTTGCCTGAATTAACAATAGCTTCTACAACCGCATCAACACTCCAACCGTTCTGAATGGCAAATACCTGATAAGAACCGGCAGGATCAGAAGTACGATTAAATACATTGGCTTCCTGTTCAAAAGAACGACCGGATTCGGTCGCATAAGTGCCGTTAGCACCCCAACTTATTCCAAGTTCCTCAATATCTTTTGTAAATACTTCCAACATTTGAGCAGAGATTTTAATCTGTTTGGCAGGTTTATCTAATTCAGCAATAAATTTCAGTACTGTTTCCATATTGTCTGGGATTTCCTGAACAATAATTGAGTTAGAACGTATATCGGCAATTGCTTGTCCTCTTTCTGGTGTCAGTAACGATTTGACCGAAGAAACAATATCCTCGGCTGATGAATTCGAAATTTGAACGATCTTTGTTTCCAATGAAACAATTTCTCTCTGTTCTTTATTATGTTTTTCATATTCAGAAACTTCTTTATGATAATCTTCTGTATTGAGGACTCTAAGATATCCCTGCTCTTCTTCTACAACAATCATACCGTAAGTTCTGGCGATAATATCCATAGCATCTCGCCATAGTATATCATTCAATTTAATTGTTACCGTCCCCTTAACTTTAGGCGACACGACAACATTTACGCCGCCATAATCAGCAAGAAAATTAAGAACCGAATTTATTTCTGCCGCCTGAAACTGTAAATTTTTCATTGGGGCAGTTGGATCCTTTTTTTCTTCTTCAGCATACACCGGATAGAGCATTACGAACATTAAAACAATTGTAGCCAGTGTAATAAAAATTTTGTTCCAACTTTTCAACATACTATTGCCGTCCTTTCATCATTATTCTTCAAGATTCAAAGCTACTGTTCTGCTCCAACCATATTCAAAAATTTGGAAATAGACTTTATCATTTTCCACACGTAGAACATAACCTTTTTTTACTTTATCACCGGATTTCAAAATATATCCAAAACCGTCAGCATCCTCGAACAAAGCACGATTTTTTTCAGTTTCGGAATCAATAATACCTACCAATTTGAGACCTTCGACATTAGGTAATTTTTTCTGAATAAGAGAATTGTTGACTTTGGTCTCATTAATAAGAGTTTCAAATGGGTCTCTATTCAAACGGGTTTTGTATTTAATTACCAATCTTCTTGGAAATTCTGCTACCATCGTACCTTTAATTTTGCGATTTTCTGCTGCCGAACGACGGAACCGGGAAGTATTGGATTTTTTCTT
>JAYEHE010000015.1:1856-6285 GCA_034659415.1 Candidatus Zixiibacteriota bacterium
CTTTTTTCTCTGTTTTTATTTTAGAGGAAGAAGCTGCAGCTAACAATTTCGGGTCGAATTTGGGTCCGTAATTTTGTTTAGATTCTTTGGCGACAATTTTAACAGTAGTTTTTGTTTGTTTTTTTGTCTTTTTACTACCTAAAGAAGCTAACCTATCTTGTTCAATTGAGTTATTAATTTGAGCAAAAGTTTTAGATTGTTTTTTTGTTTCTTTTTTGACAGTCAACTTCTGTTTGGATTCTTTTTTCGGTTTCAAGCCAGCCAAAAATTTCTTCGATGACCATCTCTCAAATGATTTTGTTGATTTATCGGGAATAGAAACTTTAACAACATTCCCACTTAAATCAATACTGTAAACAGATTCATGAGCCATATCAAAAACAACCCGAACAACATTTTCCGGTTTTACGCAATATTGGCTTGATCTAATTTTCAATATGGAACTTTTCGGTAAGTTAACAAAACTTTTGGCTCCAAGGTTATGGGTAGCTGAGAGAATATCTACAATTATTCTAAACGGCTTACCATCTTTTGCATCTTCAATCTGATGAGTAAATCTAATTGTTCCATCAACTTCAATAGCGGCACAAGTCTTACCGTTTTCGTAGTAAACGTCAACATTATTGACTTTAGCCGCATTGACGTTAACTCCAATGAGGATTACAATCAGACAGAATATAAAAGAACTTATAAATTTCATGCTATTCTCCTAAAGGGTAACCTCTTTTAAACGTTCACTATCTTTCACAAAGTACGTTGTTAGTCTGAAAGAAGATTTCATAACATCTTCTTTTTTATCAGAAGCTAATTTCTTATTTTCTTCAGCACTTTTTTTAGTCTTAGTAACTTCCAGAGATTCTATTTTCATGTCCATAACATTTGTGATAAACGGAAAATTAGCCACATAACTTATGAATCGTCCGAAATTATGAAATCCTCCTGATAGTTCTACTTCGAATTGTGCAATGTTATAGAATTCATTAGAGGAAACCTCGGACGGTATAAGTTTGGTTATTTTAGTACCCGTTAACGAAGAAGCCATATGTAATTGCACTAAAAATGAAGGAATCTGTTTCACTTCGGGCAATAACGCTTCAATTTCATTATACCTTTCAATCAAATCAGTATATTCCAATTTGAGAGCTTCCAAAGATTTGGCTTTCATTTCCACATTGCGTAAATTGGTAGTTATAGTTTCAAATTCCTGAGCTTTTTGAGAAATTTGACTATCATAGCGCGAGTAAACCCGACCATACCAAAAATAAACAACAATGAAAAAGGCTATAACACCTAACGCAATTTTTTGAATTTTGGAATCTTTTAAGTCCATGCTAATTCTTCCCTAATTTAAGACCTTATGACTTGTTTTTCCCTTTTTAGATTGCTTCTTTGAATTTACTGAAGCAACCATGCCTCGCAATTTTTCATCAGAGAGGAAATGCAAATCACAGGTTAAAATAAAGTTATAAGCTTTATGGTTATCCTGATTATCAAGCTTCTTTTCTTCGGTTGAAGTAAGCTCCACATTATCGAAATAATCAGAACGCATCATATTTATCATAAAAGAAGCCAAAGCATTTAGAGTAAATGAATACCCTTCGATTTTGATATTTCTAACTTCGGCATTTAAATTTTCACTAATAGATGGCACCTGTTTTTCTTTCTTTTTCTTCCTGTTTTTAGATTTCTTATCATCCACAGGGACGCCGGCTTGCTTTGGACCATTATCTTCAAACTTTTGCATCCATACAAACTCAGGAACATTTCTTGCCATATCTTCCATGATTCTTACCCATGAAGAGCGATGACTATCAAGTTTTTCTACGGCTTTCATTCTCTGGGTAATTTTATTTTTAACATCTATCAGGCCATCAACAACCTTGATATCCTTTTGGAGCATTGAAGCTCTCTGTTTGGCTTTTTGGATATTTTCATCAAGATTAGAAATCTGATTTAATTGAAAAAGGGTAACAACAAAAAGCATTATTACAACACCCACACCTCCGGCAACAGCAAACACACCGGTTTTCCCCATCGAAAATGAGAGTGACTTTTTCCTATAATCTTTTGGAAGTAAATTTATTTCTATCATAGGTAACTACCTTACCTTCCGCATAGCCAGCCCGATTGGGACTGTCAATAGAGGTGCAATTTTTTCAGGTTGCAGATAATGGAACAACTCCGGATCATAATCCACATTTCTTAATGGATTAGAAATTTCTAAAGGAATATTTAATTTTGACTGTAAAAATTCCGGTAGAAACGGAATCAAAGCTCCACCACCTGATAAAACCAACCAATCCAAACTATCTATTTTTGATTGTGACTTAAAATAAGAAAAGGCTAATTCCAGTCCGGACATAAGCTCATCGGTTGAGGAAATTATCGTAGCTTTAAGCATATCCTGGTCAATAGAATCATTCATTTCACCTTTGATTGCTTTATTGGTAAGTTCAGGGTTTAAGCGAAATTCTTTCTGAATGGCATTATAGATATCTCTGGTACCGGATGACACATCACGAGTAGAATGATAGACACCATCGACAACATAAGTAACATTAGTTACATCATGACCAATATCGACCAACGCCATAGACCGGGTTGGGTCAATTTCATAATTGTTTTCGTAAGCATTCAAAATCGCCAATGCATCATCATCAACAACAACTGGTCTTAATTCGCAATCTTCGACCAAATCAAGCATCATTTTAAGATACTCTTTTCTCGCCGCAACTAATAACACATCCATCTTGTTGACATCATCATCGGTTTTAATGATATGATAATCCAAAGACACATCATCAACATCAAATGGTGCTCTTTGCTCAGTTTCAAATAAAATAGCCTGCTCTGCTTCAGCGCCGACTTTTTTATCTATAGTAAACCTATCAGTAATAACACCATGTCCAGCAATAGAAATTACTACATCTCTAATCTTGGGATCAGTTTGATCAATCAAAGATTGGATATTAAATATTACTGCTTCACGATCGCGAATTTCACCGGCTATTATAGCCTCGGGAGGAAGCTCCCTAATACCAATAGCCGAAACTGAATAACCGGATTTAGTATGATCTAATTTAACTAACTTAATTGAATTAGCACCAATATCTAATCCGACTGTACTTTTACTTTTTCCAAATGCCATATTTCACTCACTTAATGAAAATTTGAGTTCTAATTAAATATTTACTTACTTTTCTTTATCGGCACAGACTGACGACAATTAACAGGTAAAAACAAAATTCATATAATCATTCTCATAAATTCAGTGTTTTTAATAATAGAATTAAGTTGTTGTTTAGCATGTTCTTATGATTTGAATGTAAGTTACTGCTGGCGTAAGTGATTAAATAACAATAAAAAAACCCCGACTAAGCGGGGTTTTTTTTCAACAAGCAGGTTGATTCTTAATAATAGTATGAATTTGTTCTTACTCGTCCAGTTGCAGGAAGTATCAAATTATCATGTATAGACAAAAGACTTTGAGTGCTAACTAATGTAACAATATAAATTTGAGATGATGTTCCCAAAGCACCTGCGGGAATTGAGACAGAACCATTAGGTTGAAAAATTATTGTTTGGGTTGATAGATTTGAAGTTAGGGTTGAAAATTCCATTGGAAGAGTATCTACTCGTATAACTGAATCAGCATCATCAAATGTATAATTCGCCAAATTGGCTTTATCCTTAAATAGAGTAAAAGTAAACGGTTCATTAGTTCCTAAATTAACTCCATAAGGAACTTTCTCTGTAATAGACATCGACCGAGCTATTTTCAATGATGATACCATTTCCCTGTTTCCCGACTTGGAATTAATTTTATCCAAAGCTTTTTGAACTCTTGGGACAGCCATTGTAGATACAATCCCAATAATAGCAACTGTTGAAAGCAATTCGATTATTGTCATGCCTCGATTTGAAAACAATCTTCTCATATTTTCACCATCCTTTAAATAATCATAAATTAAGTAAAAAAATTATATCAATTCTACTTACACAAACTACAAAGCAGAATACATGCCTTTATATTTGCATATCAAAAGAAATATCCATGCTCGTATCCTGTTGCAACTAAACAATCTACGAAACCATTCCGAAAATTGTAAATTTTCCGAAAAAATCTTTATATGGATATGCTATATAAGTATGGGGAATTACCTATATAATAGATAGCAACATTAGTGTTGACAAAATTAATGTAAGATATATTTTAATAAATAAGGTCTTACTTTTTAAACAGTCATTATAATAGGACTAAAATGAAAAAACTTACCGTGCTCTTTTTGGGCTGCCTAATAAGTTTTAGCTCAATTCTACAAGCTAAAACATCCGATAATTTATCACAATCAGCTCTTATTCGGATAAAACCGGATAAATCACTAACTGCTAATGCTGAAAATTTCCTGAAAAGCAGAAACGACAAAAC
>JAYEHE010000016.1:0-6276 GCA_034659415.1 Candidatus Zixiibacteriota bacterium
CCATCGGGAAATAAGTACAGTGAGCTGTTTTATCTAATGCTCTTAGTCGGTCTTCCAGAGATTTTATATATTTTGGATGATCAAAATTCATATCTATTCTCCTTTTATTGTTAATGCAAAGGGTTTGGTTTTCACTTATTGCTCTGTTATATTGCTTTTGCTGATGCCATATTGTTTGCTTCAAATACAGCCTTGGCAAATCCTCTGGGTGTTGCGGAACGTATGTTTTTTGTTTTTATCGACTTGCCACCAAGTTTTTTGTGCATTGGCGAATATCCAGCAGGGCAATCAACTGGTTTTTTCTCCGGCATAACAAACCCGTTCCCCGTCCATAAGCAGGTTTTCTTCGGGTATGCATCCCTTGCTGGTATCAAGTCGCTCACAGGATTAACGTCATCCTCTGGTAAATATGCTCCGAACTCGTAAGGATTGAAGATATGATCTGGCTTTCTCCAATAACTACTAACAGTAGAAACTGGATTTTCCAAAAAATATGGTGCATTCGCCCACTCCGCAATCCTTACCGCAGCCTCAAACAACTGCAAAGCTCCGATGACAGCAGTAAGTCCTTTCTTTTTAAAGTGTGCAGCCCCACTTACAGCGACATCAGTGCAGGGAGGAAAAGCACCAACAAAAACGATGTTTCCGTTTGGCGGCATCCAGTTTGTAATATCTGCACCTACTTTTATAATATTCCCCTTTCTGCTTTCGCCTGGCTCATGCTGGCAGTCCACACAATAACAAAGGTATCCGGCATCAGCCCATGGTTTTGCAGCCTCACAGGTGTAGTCAAAAAGGAAAACCGCAATGTAACAAGCAAATGCACCGGACTGGCTCACACGTCCGATTTTCAGTTGTTTATCTGTCATCTTCATCAGTTCTTTTACCTCTGGTTTGTGGTTTGTCATATCTAACCCTTTATTGTTACATACTAAAACAGTTTCGATTCATAACTCTTTTACATCATGATAAATACATTCAAAATCATCTCTGATCCTTGGTCCAAAATTAGTATGATAGTGTCCGCAAAACCACTTTTTAAAATCCACACCACTTGTATCTTTAAACCACTGTAATCTCTCTTCTGATCCATCAGGTTGCCACATATGAGCTATTTCTTGAGGCATAGCTCCCATAGCCCAATTTGTAGGAGCACAATGTGTTAAGATATAGTCTACATCAAAACCAACACTTTGTACAGATTCCTTTGCTTTCTTTATATCTTCGTCTGTTATTTCTTCTTGTTTCCACATGGATTTTCCCCACGTTCTGTATTGTCTATCATGCGAATGAGCTCCACCAATAGTGAGACACTTTTGACCATTGATCCTATAGCAAATACCCCTACGCAAATGAAAAATAGAATGCCCAACAATTCCAACAACATCTCCGTATAACTCCTTTTCTGGTAGGTTTTCTAAAATATCAAAATTTTCGTGATTACCATCAATAAAAAGTGTAGTCCATGGTTGATCATCTAACCATTTTAAATTGTGTTCTTCGTCTTTTGATCTATATTTGCTCCACAATAAACCAAAATCACCTAAAATAATAACTACATCTTTCTTAGAAAGTTCTTTACCTATCGGAAAATGTTTTTTAGATAAAGAAGGAATTGGGTTTCCGTGAATATCACCTGTAACAAAAATACGACCATGTTCTTTCATAAATTTACCTTTTAAAATAACGGAGGCTGAGAATTCATTTAAACCTTAAAGGTACCTCCTTGGAGTTTTAAGCTGCTAATAAAAACCTATCAGTTTCTTCCCAGAGGATTCGATTAACTGAAACATTTTTATCAATATTCTTAATTCCCCGTTGTACTTTTGATCGATTAGTCTGTGTTTTACCAACCAATCCACCTTTAATCAAATTTTCTTGGATTCGATTATATGAAGTCCAAAGATCATTTTTATTATCATCTGATCTACGATACTCTAAAAGTTGAGCTGGTTCAAGAGGACGGATTTTAGGATCAGTCCAAACAGATTCAACTACGTTATTTGCTAATTGAAGTTGATCAACAGGATTAAGACTAAGAGCCATCATTTCATCTACTTTTGCCATAATTTGAGGTACAACATCTACAATCTCAGCAATACCTTCAGTAATGCGATCAGGGGCAAGACTTGAATGACGAGTTTTAATAGATTGGAAAGTAGAATCAGCAACAATCATCCCATTAGCACAAACAAAACGAAATAACCCCGCCATAAGTTCAAATGCTTTGGAACGATCATGGGAGTTCAACATTACAATTTCTGGAATAATTCCACCTACTTCTGTTTTAATATCGGGATTACGAAAACGAATCAAATGTTTTGCAAAATCACGACCACCTTCTTTTCGTGATTTAACTTGAGAAGTTTCAGATGGGAGCCAGTTAGCTTCTTGGAAGGTTGCCATAATTTCTTCAGACGAAATGAAATTGTACTTTTCAGAAACATCAGAATGACGATTAATATTAAATGCTGCTGGAACTGTTTCAATTAAATTACTCATCTTAAATCTCCTTTGGTTTAATTTAACTCCTTGGTTTATTTAACTTGAAATAAGTATAATACATTTAATTCTATTTGTAAAGTAAAAAAGGTATCTAATTTATTTAGATACCTTATACTCGATTCAATCATTTTTTGGAATTTAAATTTCATTCATCCATTTAATAACATTCTCTTGTGATGCGATTGGACTGGATGAACCACAAACTTCACAATTAAAACATCCAATTTCCCCATCTTCTGTTTCATCTAAAGTATACCACTCAAAATTCACATTATTATTACAATAAGCACATACTGGTTTTAAAACAACAAAGTATTCTTCTTCCATTTTTGATCTCCTTCAATAGTTGTATCTTTCATTCATAATAACCGATAGCATAATTGCTTCTGGAGTAAAATCTTCAAAATCAGCAGCAAGAACAGATTTCATAATACTTGGACTAAACCCTGAAACAAGAGATACACCTTTTTCATTGAATTTTACTGGACAGTTTGAGTGAGAATTAAGATTCCAGAAAACAATCTGTGGAGATTTGTATCCTTCTTCTTCGTAATTTCGTTTAATTAACTGTAAAGCACCATCATCAAATCGAGCACACCGGTCAAATTGCATATCAGAAAGAATTAACAAAATCTCTGGCATATCCTCGTTTGTTACTTTATTTTGAACTGCCATGCTTAACATTTTTCTTAAAGCTGCATCCAGATTAGTATTCATCCCCCAATTTGATTGTTTAACTTGTTCTACCTTCTGAACAATATTCCCTTTTACTTGAATAAGTTCAGGAGTTTCAGAAAAAGTTAAAAAACAATCTCTAAATTTTCCTTTGTTTTTGTCAGCAGTATAAAGTCCAAGAGAGACAGCAACCTGAATTGCAGTTAAATTACCACCAACCTCACAATACATTGAACCAGAAACATCAATCATTGGTAAAATATTAGCATCACCAACAAAATTTTCTAGTGCTTTCCATTGTTCAATAATTAAATCTCTTTCAGTTTTGCTAATGTTATCTTCTCTAGTACCATAATAACCAACATATGAATTTGAGCTAAACAGAGACTTAATTACGTCATATGGATATACTGCTCCAGCATTAACTTTTACTTTAGGTGTTTCCCCGCTTTTAAGCTCTTCAACGTATGATTTATATCGTTCCTCAGAATTCTTATAAAATGCCGATCTGTATCTTGAATGAGCCAGAGAAGGAACTTGAGAGTAGTTAATACTATTCCAGTCTTTATTACACATCAACGACTCTGTTACATCCGTCATATTTACAATAAATTTTCTATATTGTTTTGGAGTTTGCCCCCAATGCTGTCGAAGTTCAATAGATTTTGGTCCTTTTCTTGGACACCATTTAGCTGCAAGTTGACCCCTCATCAATACTTCATTTAATTTTTGTTTTAATTGTTGCTTAGCAGTCATCTTAAATATCCTCTCTGTTATATTGAAAATTCTTGCTGAAGAAGATTTTGAGCTTGTTCTTCAGTTATATCGTCAAATTTATCAAGAAGATTTTGAGCTTGATAAGCACGATCAATAGCATTTTTTATGATACCACAAGCATATTCCTTTACTTCAGTTTCATAAAAATCTACTAATAGATCATCAAAACGACCAATTTCTGGTACTTTTTCAATGATTTTTTTAGTAAGTTCAATATCTTGACGGGACAGCTCTTTAAGAATGTCACGGAACAACTGACGTTCTCCTGCTCCACCACGAATATCTCTTGCCCATTGGAGGATACGAGCAGCATAATCAGAATTTTCTACATAAGCAGCAGTAAATTCTGAAATGATATTCTTGCCTCTGGAAGCACCTATCTTATAAAAAAGATCTGTACAAGCATTAGCTGTGCTAACACGAGCAGCCATTCCATTTGTAGTAGTGGTTTTTTGATTTTGAATAGCAGAAGAAAAAGAACTACCAGAACTTATCATTTCCTTTGTTATGTTATCTGCTGGGATAAATCCATTTTCAATTTCCATGTTTCCCTCCATTATTAATTACGGAATTGTATTAATCACCAAAGGTACACACATATCTACAGGTTAATTTTCTTTAACTTTTTCTTGATCTTCAAGCATAGTTCCATCTAGTAAACAAGCTGTTAGCAAGCCGGAATTAATCTCACGAATCGCCCGGCAATTTTGGTTCCTTCTAGGCAGTCAGCATTTTGCTTTCCGTATGCCACCAGCACGGATGGCGCACCTGCATTTGCTTTTGCTCTGGTTCCATCAACATGGTGGAAATATAGCCTTCCCTCAAAAAACAAGAGGGCATCCGCTTTACCCCACACATGCTCAAAAAATATCTTAGTTTCAGTTCTTGCAAAAATAAGAGCAATCCCGTTGCCATGTTCTGCCATCTTGTTAAGCCATTTTGCAGCCTCAAGGCCGTAAGGTGGGTTGCACCAAACTCTGCCTTCCCACGGCTGACTTAATCCACAGTCCAATAAGTTGTAGTGGTGTTTAGCAGTGTCCCAAGGTCTATCAATCGGTGAACAAGGATCTAAATCAAAGGAGCCAAGTCCGAGAATAATATCTGGGGGTGTTAACCACTCATCTTTCTGCATTTTTGCTGATTGGTGGGTTCCCATACCTCCGTGACCGTGCTTGCTAATAAGGCGTTCGAGCGGACAAGCAGGCTCGGTGGTTTTTTGAAGTTGATCGGCTTCTATATTATTCATCGGTTATTCTATCTCCATGCTGCTTATCCTGCTTGCAACTCAAGCGTTAGAGCAAATAAAACTTTTAAATGTTAATTTTACAGGATAGTGTATACGTGTTTAATTATAAGTCAATAGGTTTGCTGAATACTATCCTAAATTTCTTTTCATTTATCAGAGTTGAGGTGATTGTTTTTTGTTATTGAAGAACACAATCAAAACTCCTGTCATTTGTATTTGGTTTGCTGTATCAACTCTTTATAAACTAACTATATATTAATTTTTTTCTTTTGTAAAATCCATTTTTAATTTTTCACATTCATCACAACTTGTATATCTCCAACCTTGTCCTCTCAAAGTTCCAGGTTTACCACAGCTTTCACAAATTGTTGATGATAAACTTTCAGCAAAATGGATAGCACCTTCTAATGTATCTTCTATTCTGTTAAATCGAATACCGTACTCCTTTGTATCTGAATTGCAATCTTCGAAATGGTAATAAAACCTAAGTGTGCCGAATTTTTCTTTGATTTGATCAGCAACTAATTGAGGATAACCATTTTTATCATGATGAAACTGGCAAAAATGCATCAATTGTTTAATCAATGGAATCCAGCCATCTCCAATAGCAATCCCCCCATGAGCACTAGACATACAAGTTTTAGAAGGGTCACCACCTAAATCTTTTAATATTTTAGGAAACTCTTGTTGAAGTTCTAAATCTCTTTTTTCAATCTCCATATTTATATTAACTCCTATTACACCTTATTTCAATATTTTACTATAATTTTTAAGTTAAAACATGGTGGGAGAGGTGGGAATCGAACCCACGGTGTGAACTTATCTGTGTCGGATTTTAAGTCCAATGCGTTTCAGCCAGCTTCGCCACTCTCCCAAGGGTGCAAAAACTTTATTAACTATTGGTGGGCCTCCTAAGATTTGAACTTAGATAACACAAGTTATGAGCTTGTTGCTCTAGCCAATTGAGCTAAAGGCCCAAAATTTGGTTCCCTCGTCTGGACTTGAACCAAAATATAATAGATTAACAGTCTACCGCGACTTCTGTTCCAGCCCTGAATACTCATTACTACTAA
>JAYEHE010000017.1:0-6204 GCA_034659415.1 Candidatus Zixiibacteriota bacterium
TACCAAACAGATGGAGATGGCAACGACCGGTTTTGATAGTAAAAAAGGTTATATGGCAACACAACATCAACGCGAAGCAATGGCCAAACTTAATAAAACATCAATTAGATTAATGGAATCTTTGCAAAAACAAAAACAGTGCAACAAAGGCGGCAATTGTGATAAACCAAACCAACAACTACAATCACTATGCAATAAACAAAATAAATTAAACCAGCAAACTCAAAACCAATGCAACAAACCATCGCAGTCCGGACAAAAAGAATCTCAGGAAGCAAGACAATCTCTGCAAAGATTAGCCGGCGAACAACAAACTATCAGAAAATCAATGGAACAACTCAATCAAGAGTTTGGCGGTTCGCGGCAGGTTTTGGGACGGCTTGATGATATTGCCAAAGAAATGAGAGAAATTGAAGAATCAATGGCAGAAGGGGACATAAGTCAGGAACTATTTGACCGGCAGGTTAAAGTTTATTCTCGGATGCTTGAAGCCAGCCGTTCTTTATATAAAAAAGATTTTTCAAACCAAAGAAAAGCAAACTCCGCTAAAACCAATGCTGTTTTTCTCCCACCCGAATTAACTAATGATATTCTTAACGATAAAACCAAACTTGAAGATAGGTTACGCCAATATCTGGGCGAAAATTACCCGCCGCAATATGAAAAACAAATCAAAGCATATTTCAAAGCCATTTTACAAATTGAATCAGAAACATCAATCGGCGGCGGACAAAATTAGATGAATACTTTCAATAGATTTATTTGGTTCTTTTTACTGATAACAATCCTTGTTGCATCTATTTCAGCAAAAGAAATTATTCTTAAAAAACCTAACAAGAATAAACAGGGGATTAATCTTAAGCAAAATTCCGCTCTAATGGAGCAAGTTAATCTTGCCAGAAAATTAATGATAGGGAGGAATTATAAAGGTGCATCAGCAATTTTAGAAGTACTCTACGAAGAAAACAGTGACAATTCTACTATTATCAGCAATCTTATTAATTGTTATAACAAATTAGAATTTTTTGATAAAGTGGAACTTCTAATTTTAAGACAAACCGAAAAATATCCTAACAATATGCATTATCAGTTACTGCTCGCTGAAACATATACGAAACTAAATAAAACAGAAAATGCCAAAGCCTCTTATCAAAAGGCAATTGACCTGAATACACTTGAGGACAACAATAGGTACTTATCAATAATAAGAAGTATGATGCACTATGGTGCTGATAATCAAGCTTCTGAATTGATTAGTAAGGTACGTATAATAAAAAAAGACACAGCCCTGTATGCTATTGAGCTTGGAAATATTTTGGAATTAAAACGAAATTACTCTGAAGCTACTATGGAATATTTGAAAGTTATTAATGATACCACCCGTATTGGAGTTACTGCCGAAAGCAAATTGATGGCTCTTTTGGAATTCGAAGAATCATCTAAGCCTGCAGAAAAAATGATTTTGAACAATGCAAAAAAATATAACAATCCAAGCTTACCTAAACTACTTTCAGCATACTATTTGAAAACTTATCAATATGATAAAGCTTTTCAATATGCAGTAAAATTGGATTCATTAAATATCAAAAAAGGATTAGCTCTTGAACAATATTTAATTAATTGCGTTGAGAGGAAATTATATCACCAAGCGGTTAAAATGGGAAAATATTTGCTTTCAAATATGAAAGATAAACCGGTAAAACCGAACATTTATTTTTTATATGCCAAAGCCTTAACTATGACCGAACAATATGACCACGCTATTGCTGTTTATGATTCGATAGTAATAATATCTCCTAATGTTCAAGACAAATCTATGGCTCTGTTTAATATCGGAAAAATAAATGCCGACCAATTAAATAATTGCAACAAAGCCATCAATTATTATGATTCGGTCATTGCTAATTATCAGGGAGGCTTGGGGCTAATAAAAGCTAAACTTGCAAGACCCCATTGTTTTTTACGGATAGGGGAATTATCTACTGCTGAACAAGAATTTAAAAAACTCCTAAAAGTAAGATTGGATGAAAATTCAAAAGAAGAAATTGAATATACTTTGGCACTTTTAAAATTTTTTAATAAACAATTCGATTCAACAGAAATAGCCATGCAAAAACTCCTTTTGGATTACCCACAAGGGTATTTTGTCAATGATGCCGTTCAAATCCTTATGGTTATTGATGAGGCGGAAAAGAACGAATCTTTATTACATCTTCATTCAAGTGCTCTAATGTTTGAGCAGTTACAAAATATAGACTCAACCGAATCAAAACTTCGCTTATTGGTTGACCATGAAATTTCAGCACTTGCAGATAACGCCCTCTATAAGCTTTACAATATTAATATTTCAAGAGCGGATACGACTAAAGCTATTTCTTACATTGAACAGATGGAAAACAAATTCCCAAAATCTTATTATTTCCCGTATTGCTTAAAAGCAAAAGCAGATATTTTGATGGTAAGTAATAGTAATGATGAAAAGGCAAAAAATATTTACAGATCATTGTTAGAAAAATATTCTAACTATCCATTTATATCTGAGGTAAGAAAAATATTAAGAGAAATTGATACAAATAATAAAATCGGTTAGAATTCCGCCAATTTTTTATTGCCTTCTTCTAAAGTTCTAACTTTTCTCTCTAATCCAAATAATTTGTTTTCAAGCATTTCCTGCTTTTTTGTTTTTATTTTGGTTGTTGTCCGAATCAGTAAAGCTAAAGAAATTAACATAAAGAATACTGAGTTTACCTGCCGAAACAAATTACCCATATTAAAAATTGAATCAAAAAAAGCCAGAATACCTAAAACAAATAATACGCCACACCAGACAAACATATTTCCTCCAACCTTTATCGTATAAATCAATTTATTCCCAAAAATCATTAATCTAAACTGTCAATATAGAGTAAAAATTACAGTTGAATTTTGAAACTGTAATATTATATTAACGAGTTCAAAATAATTGATTGTACTGAACTTAATAGAATATATCGGCTTATCATATTAGTCGCTTTAGGAGGAGTTTGTGGCTGAAAAATTTGAGTTATTGAGTTGACGAGAACTAGGAAAAAGTATGTTATATTTGAATATTAAAGAATTGTTTGGAGAGCTGTATGGTAATTTTACTTATTGCTATTTTAATTGGATTGATTCCTGCTGTTATTGCTCAAAATAAAGGATATAGTTTTGTTGGTTTTTGGATTTATGGAACTTTGCTTTTTATCATTGCATTACCTCATGTATTAATCATGAAATCAAATCCCAAATCCACAAAGAAAACAGATATTATATCTGGGGGGAAAAAGTTTAAACATAGTGCTGAAATCTTAGAAACAGAGACAATGCAAAATGAAAAATTTGATAAAACCAACGCCATCTTAGCTGGAGTTGTTTTTTTAATTTCTTTTATTGTTTATGCTATAACAGTTCAGAGATCTTTCTCCTTCTGGGATTGTGGTGAATTTATTGCCTGTGCATATATTCTTGGAATCCCTCACCCTCCCGGAACGCCCCTTTTTGTACTTTTAGGACGGGTCTTTTCATTGATTCCTTTTGTCGATGACATCTCATACAGAATTAATTACATTTCCGTCATTTCCTCTGCTTTTACAGCTATGTTCAGCTATCTATTGACCGTTAAAATGGTTGGTTATTTTTTCGGGGAAGATAGAAATAAAAATATAAATAAGTTTATTGCTTATATCGGTGGTATTGCCGGTGCTCTGTTTGTAGCATTTTCAAGAACCAACTGGGCTAACTCAGTTGAAGCGGAAGTTTACGGATTAGGTTTGGCGCTCTCAGTCGCTATTATCTGGCTAACAATAAAATATTACGAACTTCGGGGCACTGCTCAAGGTACCCGAATTATGTTTATTGTTGTCTTTTTAGCAACTCTTGGGATATCAATTCATATGACTGTATTTTTGGTACTTCCTATCTCTGCAATCTTTTTCTTACTAAACAGAAACACAGAAAAAAAAGATTGGCTTGCCATTTGTATTTTTGGAATTACAGAACTTCTTTTAATTTTAGGCATATCTGCATTAGATATCCCTCGCGGACATGTTCCCTTTATGCTATTATCCGTATTGTTATTAATCGGCCTGTTTTATTATTTAAGGAATAAAATCAACTGGGCTGTTTTAATTGGACTTACCGCCGTAGGTGCATTATTACAAAGCTTCAGTTCTTATTTTTTACTCGCACCGATACTCGCTGGAATCATAATTATTTTAGGAATACTTTCTAAAAAATACAAATTCAGATTCCAATGGAAAATTGGACTTACTATTATTATTATTTCAGCAATAGGCTTATCGGTTCATGCTTTTATTCCTATTAGGTCTGAATTAAACCCTCGTATTGATGAAAACAATCCTTCTCGTGATTGGCAAACTTTCGTTGATTATCTGGACCGAAAACAATACGGACAAATGAGTATGATAGAGCGGATGTTTAAACGTCGGGGACTGTTAAGCAACCAATTCGGACGCCACCCGCATATGGGATTCTGGTCTTATTTCGAAGAACAATATTCCAATACCGGCGTAACATTTATTTTTCCTTTCTTTGCGTTAGGATTATTAGGGATGATAGTAGCTATCAGAAAGAGGCTTGAAATTGGATTGCCATTTTTTACCCTGTTTTTGATAACTTCTATGGGTTTGGTTTTGTACATGAATTTTGCCGATGGCACCCAATATAGTTTTAATACCGGTGATGCCTACCTGGAAGTTCGTAATCGTGATTATTTTTTCACTCCGGCTTTTGTCTTTTTTGGAATAGCTATGGGATTAGGCATATCTGCATTAATGCAAATAATCAAAGAAAAATTTGATGCATCAAACCCATCGCTGTCCAAATCTTTAGTTTATCTTTCAAGTATAATGGTTTTGCTTCCAGGATTTGCACTTGGAAATAATTATCATGCCTGTGACAGATCACAAAATTATATTCCCTATAACTATGCCGCTAATATTCTCGACACTTGCGAACCTAATGCTATTCTGTTCACATCGGGCGACAATGATACTTTCCCTGTTTGGTGTCTTCAGGAAGTTTATAATTACCGCAAAGATGTACGAGTAGTAAATTTATCTCTTTTGAATACAGACTGGTATGTCGAACAGATGAAAAACAGGTACGATGTACCTATATCATTAACTGAGGAACAGATTCTCTGGCATAATTTTGAAACCTCTCAGGGAATTGGTAAGCGACCATCAAAACCGTTTTTTGATAAAGCACGAAAAAGGCAAACATATTTAGTGCCCTCACGATTTGGAGACCGCTTAGTTAAAGTTCAGGACATGATGGTTGATGAAATATTCATTGAATCACTGATTAAAAATGATTCCGGCGATGGATGGACTCTAAAACAACCTATCTATTTTAGTTCTGCTCCATATGCTGAATCTCCTTTAAAACTCAGAGACAGAGCCAATGCCGTTGGTTTACTTTACAAAATTGAACCAAATCCAAACCCTCGCCTTATCGATGTCAATACCGGATACGATATGTATATGAATAAGTATAAGTTTGATGGTTATGAAAATTCAGAAGTCTATCGGGACGAAAACGCAACCGGTGTATTTCTTGGAGTTGGAATCAATGCCATTAGAATTTATAATGAACTTATAAATTCCGGAGATGATGAACGGGCAACTAAACTTGCAGAAAAAATTATTTCAGTCTATCCGGAATACTGGCAGATGTATATGCTTTTGGCAGATGAATACAGCAAAAAAGGAGACACAACAAAAGTAAGAGAATTATTTACTTCTCTCGTTGATACCCTTGATGCTTTTCTTGCTTCTAACGAAGAAAATATATTTTACAGACAGGACCTTGGATTAGCTTATGTTGAACTTGGTCGCCTTGATAATGACAATACCCTGACTGAAAAGGGAGTAAAATATTTGTGGGATGCTTTTGCCGCCAATCCAAATAGTAATTATGCTTTTAGAAAATTATACTCAAGTTTAGTTGAGCTGGGGAGATATTCTGAAATTCAACAAGCGGCTAAAATGTATGCTGAATACAAAATTAATTTAAAAGACCCAATTCTGCAACAGATGCTTGGTTCCTCTCCTCCAAGCGGAATGTACGCCCCGTAAAATTAACAAGCCCGCCAAGGCGGGCTTAGGGTATTGACAAAGTGGAAGTCTGTCATAGCGAGGAGATCACCGTAGTGAACGACGTGGC
>JAYEHE010000018.1:0-6179 GCA_034659415.1 Candidatus Zixiibacteriota bacterium
CCCACCGCTCTTTAATTACAACAACTTAAGTGTCGGGTCACAATCCACCTTCGGTGAATCAGGACCCAACACAACTGAGATATGGTTTTTCAACATGCCCCAAGCGGATGGGGTACCTGTGTGTAACAAACACGAGGGACTTTTACCTTCGTATTTGATATTGCAATGATGGCAGTAATGGTAGGTCGAAAACTTGAAAAGTTTCGACAGCTTCAAACATAATTAGAATATTTACCCACTATTATTTATGCTGTCGTTCCTGTGAAAACAGGAACCCAGGTTTTCTTATTTCTTATTCATTTTGAATTTTATTATATAGGCGAATCACCAATAAAGATAAAGAGAACCTTGATTCCCTATCGGGTCGGGAATAACAGAGACAAAAGTTCTTTTAGGAAGAAACTTGAAAAGTAGGAGCAGGAATATCCCACCGCAAGTTAAAAACACGCCATAGGGGACTGTTGAAAAACCCCGATTATGTCATTGCGAGGAGTGAAACGACGAAGCAATCTCATATAAAGAGAGATTGCTTCATCCGCCTGAGGCGGATTCGCAATGACAGAGTTGAACAGTTTAGATTGCTTTGCTCGCCTGTGGCGGACTCGTCCGCCATGGTTGAAAATACGCCGAGGCGTGCGGAACAGAGTTGAACAGTTTTTCAACAAGCCGCAAGCGGTGGGCTACCTGTGTAAATCAGTATGTGAACGTGTAAGAAAGCGTTTGTAATGAATGAAAGTGTCTCTTATATTTGAACTGAAAAACACGGAATGTTTTGAAGACATACAACTAAAGGAATAATTGGAGAGAGAAAGAATATGGCATTATCAGAAAATAATCGTAGGATTCCAGGGAAAATAGGTCTTGCCCTGGGAGGTGGGTCTGCTCGAGGATGGGCGCATATTGGAGTCATTCATGCTCTAACCGAAGCCGGTATCGATATTGACTATATTGCTGGTACCAGTATCGGTTCAGTAGTAGGATCAGTTTTTGCATCGGGCAATATAAGAGATCTGGAAGAGGTTGCAGTCCAACTCGATTGGAAACGGATAGCATACCTTTTTGATGTCGTCTTGCCGAAATCAGGACTAATTGATGGCAAGAAAGTGGCCGGGTTCGTTCAAAATCACTTGAGGAAAACCAATATTGAAGAACTGCCTATTCCATTCTGTGCTGTTTCAACGGACTTGAATACAGGAGAGGAAGTAGTGATTGGGGAAGGAGACATTATTGATGCAGTCAGAGCCAGCATCTCCATCCCCGGTATATTCACGCCCGTCAAGAACAACGGTAGGATCCTTGTTGATGGCGGATTAGTCAATCCTGTTCCAGTAAGTGTTGTGAGAGAGATGGGTGCAGATTTTATCATAGCTGTTGATCTGAGTTATGGCCTTGTTGGCGTGGACAGATTCGTTCAAGACAGCACCTCTGAATTAGATACCTCATACTCAACAAATGACAATCAGCAACATACTAAGAAGAAAAACAGGATATTGGAAGCTCTGAATAACAAACTCGCTGCAATTGATTTTTCTGCCCTGTCTTGGACAAAGCAGAATTCGGATGTAGAACCGCTACCGAGCATTTTTGATGTAATAACTTCCTCAATTAATATCATGGAAGTACAAATTGCTGCCACAAGACTTGAGGCTGATCCACCTGATATCTTGATTCAGCCAAACTTATCACACATCAAGTTCCTCGAATTCAATAGAGCCAGTGATGCTATTTCAGTAGGGTGTGAAGAAACAAAACGCCAACTTGACGCATTGCTGGAGAAAGGGAAGTGATATAATGGTTCTAAAAATTGGACGTAATTGGCGACATATGCGCCGCTACCGGCAGATACTTGGCATTCTCCTGAAGTACGGATTTGGTGATGTTGTGGATGTTATGCGCAAAGATTTTATTAGTCGCTTTGGCGGTAAGATTGCTCCTTTGTTGGGTAAACATATTGATTCCTCAATGTCGAGAGCAGAACGGTTGCGGTATGTAGCCGAAGAACTCGGACCGACATTTGTGAAACTGGCTCAGGTTCTTAGCATGCGACCAGATCTTGTACCATCTGATATTATGGCAGAATTACAGAAACTCCAAGATGAAGTCAGCCCCTTCTCCTATGAGGAAGTTCGAAGCATTATCAAAGAGGAATTGAAACAAGAACTCGAAACAGCCTTCCTGCACATTGATGAGCAACCATTGGCAGCGGCATCTATCGCCCAAGTGCATAGAGCCACACTTCACAACGGTCGTCAAGTTGTCATAAAGATTCAACGTCCCAATATTCAAAACGTTATTGATGTAGATTTGGAAATCCTTTCAGACCTGGCTGCAGTTCTTGTGCGTTATTCCCTCAATTCTGTAGTCTCAGACCCTGTGGCAGTTGTAGAAGAGTTTAATCGTTCCATACATCGCGAACTTGACTTTCTCTCAGAAGGACGCAATATCCGTCGATTCGGGCTGATGTTTGCTGACGACCCCACCGTGTTGATTCCAAGTTTCTATCCCGACCTAAGTTCATCCCGTATATTGGTTATGGATTTTGTGGATGGCGTCAAGGCATCTCATCTGAAGGAATTAGAAAGAAAAGGACTGGATCGTACGGTAATAGCTGAGCGAGGCGCTCAACTCATACTGAAACAGGTCTTTCAACATGGTTTCTTTCATGCTGATCCCCACTCAGGTAATATACTGGTACTTGAGGATAATGTCATTGCGCCGCTCGATTATGGTATGGTTGGCAATCTGGATGATTCAACCATAGAGGCGTTAGGGAGTGTGTTAACCGGCATTATTCATAAAGATACTAACAGAATAATTAGGGCATTTGATACATTGGGCATAACTCAAAACACCACAGACAGGATTACACTCCGCACGGATATCAACGGCTTTGTCAGTCAATACTATGAAATACCACTGAAGGAATTAAAGGTCAATGATCTATTGAAGGAGCTTTTCGATATCTTTAGAGCGCACCAAATGACACTTCCTTCAAATCTGTCGCTGATGCTGAAAGCCTTAGTCACGGTGGAGGGGATAGGCAGACTGCTTCACCCTGATTTCGATATGGTATCTGAGGTGCGTCCGTACGTCAGCCGGATTATATATAGGCGCTATGACCCAAGACGTCGTTTCAAAGATATCCTCAATGTATTTGATGACTTCAGTAACCTGGTTGAGGAGTTACCACAGGGCGTCCGCGATACTCTTCGGAAAATCAATGCCGGTAAACTGCATATCCAGTTTGAACATCGCAATCTTGAGAATCTTTCAAGAGAAATCAACCAGAGTTCAAGCAGAATCTCATCGGCAGTGATTATTGCTGCTTTGATTATCGGTTCATCATTGGTAATGCAAGTTCCAGTGGGTCCCAACTTTCTTGGATTCCCCTTGCTGGGTGTTCTTGGTTACCTTGTTGCATCTGTGCTCGGTTTAATTCTTCTCTGGAGCATTTTTAGGTCAAAGCGTTAGGTAAAGCAAATAGGAATGAAAAGAATGGTTATGGCTATTAAAAAAACGCTAAAATCGGCTGAGCATACGTTCAATGAAGCTCAAGAACTTATTGACAAGATTCAAAAACAAAACGAGGATTAGCCCGGCGTAAGTGCTTTTCAGAAAGATATAACTACAGCCAGGACACTTCTTAGCGAAATATAGCAAAACGTCTCTGATATCTCTTTATGTTGTGTTGGTTCTTGATTCGCCTTCTGCGGATTGTGAACCGACACTTTTTCATACTGTTGGGTCACAATCCCCCTTCGGTGAATTAGAACCCGACACAACTGAGAAAGTTTCGACAATCTAAAACATTCATAAAGAGTGTCAAACCTACAAGAGTTTTGACCTGTTGGATTTTTGGGCTACAAGGAAGAATACTTGTTTCATATCTGCTTTACCCACCGCAAGCGGTGGGGTACCTGTGTGGGTTCAGAACACCGATTTACTTTATTTTGCTCACCTGCCAATTGATAAGCTGGGGCAGACGAGGACGTCTGCCGCCCACAAACACCCAGATTCAGACATAGAGATAAAAGTGAGTCAGGATTTCAGAGAGATTTTTCCTACAAAGAAGTTGACTCGCCCCACTTATCCAACAGTTCCCTTTGTTCGTCGGTGATTTTTTCAGGGATATCAATATCTACTTTTACAAACAGGTCGCCATTTTTATTGCCAACCGCAAGACCCATCCCTTTAAGACGCATCAATGTTCCCGGCTGGGTGCCCGGTTTGATAGTCATCGCTATTTTTTTTGTAAGCGTTTCGGCTTGTACTTTGGTGCCAAGAATTGCATCTTTAAATGACACTTTCACCGATGTATAAATATCGTTCCCTTTGCGTTCAAATTTCTGATCTTTCATTACTCCCACCGTTATTATTAAATCGCCTTTTTCTCCGCCATTTACAGATTCCTGTCCCATCCCGTGCAGTTTGATTTTATCTTTGTTTCTGATTCCTTTAGGAATTTTTATTTTTATTTTTTTTCCGCCGACTTTAATTGTTCTTTCTGTCCCGTTTACCATCTCCATAAAACTGACTGACAAATCAGCTTTAAGGTCATGCCCGCGTGTAGGCTGGTTTTGATGTTGACCGAACCCAAAAGGATGTTGTTTTTGTTTCTGATTGCCAAAAGGGCTTTGACCGCCACCACCGCCGAATAGTTGGGAAAGGATGTCGCTCAAATCACCCATGTCATCCATGCCGCCCATATTTACCGATTGAAAGCCGCCTTGTCGTTTATTTCCCTGACGGAAAAACTGTCCAAAATCATTTGGATTAAACCCTTGAGGACCGGCTCCTGTTCCGGGATTGCCGTATTTGCGCATCATGTCATACTGTTCTTTTTTTTGCGGATTGGAAAGAGTGTCGTAAGCCTCAGAGATTTCTTTGAATTTATTTTCAAAGTGCTTGTCGCCTTTGTGGCGGTCAGGATGAAATTTTTTAGCCAGTTTGCGAAACTCCCGCTTGATTTCATCTGGGGAAGCATCCTCTTTCACTCCGAGTATGTCATAATAATTGGCTGTCATTAAATTTCACCTAATCCTTTTTGTTATTAAAAAAATAAGTACATATTTGTAATATAACAATTCAAATATGTAAAAGCCAACATGTTGATTAAATTAACTTATAAAAAGAGCCCACCATAGGCGAGCTCTTTGTTTAGTTACGTCCAATGTAATGGTTTTTGAAGTTATTGTATTTTTACTTCAATTTCTTTCGGTTTTTTCTCTTCTTTTTTTGGTAGAGTAACTTCCAAAAGTCCGTTTTTGTAATCTGCCAGGATTTTTTCTGATTCAACATAATCCGGAAGAGTAAAAGCTCTTGAGAATGACCCTGTACGAATCTCGGTACGAACGAAGTTTTCTTCCTTTTGCTCTTCTTTAAATTTACGCTCACCGGAAACAGTTAGTTGCCCATCTTGAACCAGAACCTTGATGTTTCCCCTTTCCATGCCCGGAATTTCAAAAGTTATATCAACCTGATCATCGTTTTCGGCGATATTAACTCTTGGGTTAAAACCGGCATTCGTTTCTGCACTATAGACAGGATTTAGGAATGAATTGAAAATATTATCAATTTCATTTTCAAATCTTACTGGGCTTAATGCTAAATTTCTCATTTTAAGTCTCCTTTCAATATGTTTTTTTTATTTCAATTTTGTCAACTTCACTTTTATATATATCAAATAGCGTGCCAAAGTGGCGAAGCCATGTTATTGCAATGAGTTAGTATTGTCCGCGGAAATGTTATCGAAAGAACCTGCCAAAACGACATTCAGGACACGCAATAACGGCAGGCTGTAAGTGCCATTATGGCTGTAATATGTCAACTTGGCAGATTGTTATTTTTGACGGGAAACTATTTTAGAAATTGTTTTATTTAGGGGAGAGTTTTTGAAAAACAATTTTTGAGTTTTGCTTAAATTATCCTGATAATTTTTAATTTGTTTGATTGCTTTACTGTCGTTTAAGTTGCCAAGTGCTTTAATCAGGGTCAGCTTCAAATTATCTTTTGATACTTGTCCAGTAACATATTCTTCAAGAAGTTCTTCGTCGGCTAAAAGTGAAGATAGAAATTTAAAAGCTTCTCCGCCTCCAATTTTACCTAAAGCTGTGATAATCAGAATTGATTTTGTTTTATCTTTTCTGATGGTATCTATAAGCATCTGGGCATTTTCTTCA